>CAYTNX010000001.1:0-2458 GCA_964439365.1 uncultured Candidatus Saccharibacteria bacterium
AGTAAATGATGTATATAGTAAAAATCGCTCGTCTTGCCTAGATTCTAATATAGCTTTATATATATCAACATAATTGAAACATATAACCATATTTAAATATCAAATCTCGGATGATTTTTGTGTATCTATTTTATAAATATCAATACAATTCTTAATTTATACGTAGATAATATCGAGATAATAAAAATAAGATTATTAATGCATATAATAAATTGATTTTTTTATGATTTTTATAGAAAAAACGAGGCTCAAAATTGAGTTATAGGGAAAGCAAAATTTAAATATATATTATTCCCCTTCCTATTTATTTGAAGGCATTTAAAGAGGTCTGAAAAATGGGTTTTTATTTAGTAAATAATATTTATTATATTAAAAAAATATTTTTAATTATTATTAAATATATATTTATTTATATATACAAAATTTATATATTATTAAATTTTAATAACTATTTTTATAGGGTTGATAATGTGGATAAATCATTATTAAACATATATATAAATGTTATAATGTATATCAATGTTTAATAATGTATATTAATATCAAAATTATCATGGAAAATAAATTTATAACCATCAAACAAGCATCAAAAATCCTAGGAGTATCACCCCTAACCCTGCGTAATTGGGACAATAGCGGAAAATTCCCCGCAGGAAGACATCCTATCAGTAATTATAGAGTTTATAAGGTAGAGGATCTTGAGAATCTAATCATGCAAATGGGTCCGAGATTGGATGGTCATAAGCGATCTAGAGAGCAGGTTAAGAAACTTATAGTACAGCATCTCAAAGACTAGTAGTAAGTTTATAGGGATGCAATTTTAGAGATTTAAAGTGATCAGATTTAAATAAGTTAAATTAAGATAAGATAAGATAAGGTAAGAGATATATCATAAGATAAAAGGTATATCTTAAGAATGACGACACATGCACACATTAATATTTAAATATAAAATATACATTAATACTTAAATACAGAAAGACAATTACAGATACACAAAAACATCTCGTTAAAATCATACGAGATGTTTTTGTTTTTATTTTTTAGACTAGCCTATCAATTGAACTATAATCTTTTTTAATAATTCTGGATTCGCCGAACCCTTTGTAGCTTTCATTCCCTGTCCTATCAAAAACTGTAATGCAACTGATTTTCCTTTTTTATAATCTTCTACTACACTTTGATTTGCTTTTATTATTTCAGTAACAATTTTTATTATTTCACCTTCATCATTTTTTTGTATAAGATTATTTTTATTTGCGATCAATTCCGGATCTTCATTTTCTTTTAAGAGAATTGCAAGAGTATCTTTTGCTCCTCTTGAAGAAAGTTTACCCTCTTCTATCATACTCATCAATTTTGAAAAATGTTTTGAATCTATACTTTCTATTTTTTTATTTTCCTTTTTCAATAATCCCAAGTAATCTGACAAAATATAATTTGTAGATAATTTTATTATCTTTTTATTTGAACTCACTACCCTTTCAAAATAGTTTGCTATTTCTGGTGAGTCAATAAAAACAGATACTTCTTTTTCAGTCATACCAAAATCCTTCACAAATCTTTCTCTCTTCACCCAAGGCAATTCTGGAGTTTCTTTTGTTAGATGTTTTTTGCTAAACTCTTCTACTTCACTTATTTTTAATTTTGGAATATCTGGATCTGGAAAATATCTATAGTCATGAGAACTCTCTTTTAATCTTTGAGAGAAAGTTTTCTGAGAATTTTCATCCCATCCTCTGGTCTCTTGAATTACCTTTTCTCCTTTCTCCAAAAGTTTTGCTTGTCTATTTATTTCAAATTCAATAGCCTTTTCTACAGCCTTGAAAGAGTTTAAGTTTTTTACTTCTGTCTTTGTTCCAAACTTTTTTAATTTTGTATTTTCTGGACTAGCAATAGAAATATTTGCTTCAACTCTCATTTCACCTTTTTCCAAATTTGCCTCCCCTGCCCCAATATAACGTAGTAGTAATTGTAGCTCTTTTGCAAACCTCACAGCAGTCTGAGCATCATGTATAACAGGCTCTGTAACCAACTCCATAAGAGGTACTCCAGATCTATTAAAGTTTATTAAGCTTTTTTGATGTATATCGTGTGTAGATTGAGCAGTATCCTCTTCCAAATGAATACGGGTAAGCTTTACACCTGCCAATTCCCCATCAGAGACTAGGGGGTATTTGTACTGACTTATCTGATAACCCTTTGGTATATCAGGATAAAAGTAATTCTTTCTATCCCATTCTGTGAAGTCAGCTATATTGCCATTTACGGCATATCCAATCTTTAAAACATGCTTAATCGCCTCTTTATTTAGTACAGGCAATGTTCCAGGATGACCCATACAAATAGGACATATATTTGTGTTTGGTTTGTCTTCATCTGGATTATTTATACAAGAACAAAACATCTTTGATTTTGTCTTCAATTCTGAATGTATTTCCAAACCAATAGTGGCTAT
>CAYTNX010000001.1:2468-20603 GCA_964439365.1 uncultured Candidatus Saccharibacteria bacterium
ACCCTCTTTATTCATAGAAATATACTATCATAACTCCAAACAAAAACTAAGTCCTAATCTCTCAATCTATTTACTATTTCATCAGAGAGTTTTTTTACCTTTTCATCATCCAATACAGTAATAGATAAAATGTCCTTATTATATTTTTCCAATTTTTTTATTGCCTTCTCTAAAGCCTTCTCATCTACCATATCAGTTTTTGTGAGTATAATTGTTTCCTTTTTTTCATCCAATCCACGACCATAACTTTTCAATTCATCTCTTATTATTTTATATACTTCGACGATATTATCATTTTCTAAAGATATCAAATGTAAAATTCTCTTGGTTCTTTTTATATGTCTCAAAAATTTATAGCCCAAACCCTTACCATCAGAAGCTCCTTCTATTAGACCAGGAATATCAGCTAGAACAAAGCCACCCTTAAGAGCACCTAGATTAGGCTCAAGAGTAGTGAATGCATAAGAACCGACTTGAGCGCGAGCATTTGTTAATGCATTTAATAAACTAGATTTTCCGGCATTTGGTAATCCCACAAGACCAGCATCAGCAACCAATTCTAATTCGATATGAAAATCTGCTTCTTCGCCTTTTGTCCCTGGAGTTGATTCTTTTGGAGTAACATTTGTTGAAGCTTTGAAATGTTCATTTCCCAATCCTCCTCTACCACCTTTTAAAATTAAAATTTTATCACCTTCATTAAGGAGATTGTATTGTCTTGAAGTACGAGAATCTGTGATAACAGAACCGATTGGAAGATCTATAATCAAATCTTTTCCATCAGCACCGTGCATACTATTTCTCATACCATCCTCACCTTTATTTCCTCTAAATTCTTTAGTGTTTCTATAGCTAGCGAGAATACCAAGATCTCTGACAGCGCGTACATATACATCGCCACCCTTACCACCATTTCCACCGGCGGCACCAGAATATTCCTTACCTCTTTCATGACGCCAACGAACAACGCCACTACCTCCGTCTCCGGCTTTGATATTAAAAGTTAAATCATCTATAAATGCCATACAAAGACTCTATCACCCCTTTGAACCATTGTAAATTTCTAATAGAGCAAACAATAGAGCGATAATCAAAGGACCTGCAATAAATCCTATCGGTCCAAAAAATACCAAACCACCCATTACTGAAAGCAATATCAAGAAAGGATGAATTTTTACACCACGATTTACCAATATGGGACCTAGATAATTGTCTATTAAACCGACAGCAACCACTCCCCATATCAAAAGACCAATTGCGTGTAATTGTGTACTTGCAAAAAACAAATAAAGTATTCCGGGAATTAAAATAAGAGAAGTACCTATACCAGGTATAAGAGCTGATACCACAGCAAAACTTCCCCACAAAGCTGGATTTGGAACACCAAAAACCCAAAATCCCAAACCTGTAAGTATTCCTTGGATTAGACTTACAACCAATGATCCTGTTACCACAGATCTTATGGCTTGTCTGATCTTTGATATTATTTTTTCATCATGACCATCTTCTAATGGACTCAAGCTTACGAGATGCTGTCTCAATTTTCCTCCATCTCTAAGAAGATAGAAAGAAGCAAAAAGCATTACCAATATCTGCAATGCGAGCTTTGATACACTAGAAAATATAGTGTCTAGATTTGCAAAAGACCATTCCAGGAAATTTTGAACATAAGTAGTTATATTTAAAGAGTCAAAATTGTAAGCAGGAAAAACATTGAAAAGCTTTTCTGAAAGACTTTGTGAGAGATTATTGAGAGTATGTATAATTTCTGATCTTTGATCCTCTTCAGTCAAACTATAGTACAAATGCTCACTTTCCACATATATCTGTTTACCCAAAAATATAAGCGGAGTAATAACCAAAATAGCCAATATAAATAAAGTTATAAAGGTAGATACTGAGCTTGCTTGATTACCCTTTGAAAAAATCTTAGAAACCCATTTATGTAATGGTCTGAAAATAACAGAAAAGACAAGAGCCAATAATAGAGATGTAAGATATGGATAAAATATAAATACCGTCAGAACAATTGCTCCAACCAATAAAACTAAGAAAAAATAATGCTGAGTTCTATTTTCCATCAATTTTTTAATATTTAGTCTATTATAATTATTACTTATATTATCGCATACAATATATCTTGCATCAAGAAATGGTATATGCTATAGTGTTCGTCAATGAAGACTTTGGCCTCCATACTTCCGTACATACAAGTTGTACTAGCGGTAATTTTGGTTACTGCTATTCTATTACAAAGAACCGGTGCTCAAATCGGTGGGGCTTTTGGTGGTAGTGACAATTTTAGCTCAGCATTTCACACCAGACGAGGATTAGAAAAGACACTCTTCATTACTACGATAATAATTGCTGTACTTTTTATCATTTCAGCACTTATAACTCTTATTTAACAAACTTTAATAAACTATTGTGAAAGAATTCAATATTAAGGGAGGAGAAAAAATCCTTTCAATAATAAAACGGTTTTCTGCTACAGAAAAATTGATTCTAACTATATTAATTATAATCTCACTTATAAGCTCTTTACTCATAGCAAATAAAGTAAACAACCTATTCATGACTCCCGTCACTGCAAAGGGCGGTTCATTGACTGAAGGAGTGGTCGGGCTTCCCCGCTCAATCAATCCCGTATTGGCTTTTACAGATGTTGATAGAGATTTGTCTACGCTTATTTATTCTGGATTATTAAAATATGATAATGGAAAATTGATAGGAGATCTTGCTGAGTCTTATTCTATATCAAATGATGGTTTGGTTTATGATTTTATTTTAAAAAATAATATACGTTTCCACGATGGAATCCCTCTTACTTCTGATGATGTAGAATTTACAATACAAAAAATTCAAGACAGTGTATTGAAAAGTCCAAAAAGAGCTGATTGGGCAAATGTTACAGTAAAAAAAATAAACGATAGAGAGATACAATTTATACTAAAACAGCCATATTCTCCTTTTATAACAAATACAACAGTAGGAATATTACCAAAACACATATGGAAAAATGTAAATGCCGATCAATTTATATTTAGCCAATACAATATAGAACCAATAGGAACAGGACCTTACAAATTAGAAAGTATAGTAAGAGATAGTGGAGGTATACCTCAATACTACAATCTAATTTCTTTTAATAAATATTATGATAAAGAAGCTTATATAGATTCTATAACAATTTATTTTTATCCAAACGAAAAAGAAGTAATAGACGCATACAAAGCTGGCTCAATAGAAAGTCTCGCCGGAATATCACCTCAAGAAGCAGTGAAAATAGCGTCCACAACACCAGAAGTAAAAATAATGAGCACTCCATTACCTAGAATATTTGGTGTATTTTTTAATCAAAACAATGCTCCTGTGTTGGCAAATAAAGAAATTCGACAAGCTTTGGATATGTCACTTGATAAAGACAGAATAGTAAAAGAAGTACTTTCAGGATATGGAATAAGCATAGATAGTCCCCTTCCTATTGGTATAGTAAATTCTACTTCATCAAATCAAAACAATAATAAAGATTTAGCAAAAGATCTTTTAAAGAAAAATGGCTGGACATTAAATAACTCTGGAGTTTTAGAGAAAAAAGATAAAAAAACAACTCAGACTCTAGAATTTTCTATCGCTACAGCTGATACACCAGAATTCAAACAAGCTGCTGAAATAATAAAAACAGAATGGGAAAGCATAGGAGCAAAAGTTACTGTTAAAGTATTCGAATATGGAGATTTATCTCAAAACATAATAAAGACAAGAAAATACGATTCATTGCTTTTTGGTGAATTTATAGGAAAAGATCTAGACTTATATGCTTTCTGGCATTCATCTCAAAGAAACTCTCCAGGATTAAATGTTTCAATGTATGCAAATAGCAAAGTTGATAAATTATTGGAAGACGCCCGCACAACACCTGATGAAAATTATAGACATAATATATTTGAATCATTTCAAAAAATAATACAAGACGATATTCCAGCAATATTTCTATATTCTCCAAAATATATTTACATTATTCCAAACAAATTGAAGGGTGTAGAATTTGGACCGATAACAAACCCTTCTGATAGATGGTATGAGGTAAACAAATGGTATATAAACACAGATAATGTTTGGAAAATATTTGTAAAATAAAATAAATAAAAAATAAAAAAATATGAACAATGAAAAAACAACAATAAAATCAGCAGTCAAAAGTCCGAGAAAATCTTTTACTCGTTCTCATAATATGCGTCCATCAAGACCACCAGATGCAACTCAAATACATAAAAAGGTTGAGGATGAAGTTCCTCCTCTTGCACCAGATACAATAAGAATAATACCCTTAGGAGGAGTTGAGGAAATCGGAAAAAACATGACCATGATCGAATGTGGTAATGATATTGTTGTTGTTGATATTGGTTTCCAATTTAAAGACGAAAATACTCCAGGTATTGATTATATTTTGCCAAATACAAAATATTTAGAAGAAAGAAAGGACAGAATAAGAGCTGTTATTATAACTCACGGACACCTAGATCATATAGGAGGTATTCCTTATGTTATGCCAAGAATAGGAAATCCACCACTATATACAAGAATGCTTACATCAGTAATGATAAAGAAAAGACAAGAAGAATTTACTCATGTTGCTCCTCTTGATATTAAAATAGTAGAAAAGGATGAAACCATTACCCTAGGGCAAATGAAAATAAAGTTTTTTGCTGTAACTCATACAATACCAGATGCTATGGGAATAATAGTACAAACACCCTATGGTTCTATAGTGCATACTGGAGACTTAAAACTCGACCATATAAATGGAGTACCTACAGATGAGGAAGAAGAGGAATTCAATAGAGCATTCAAAAATGAGAAAGTATTGTTATTGATGGCAGACTCTACAAATGTTGAGAATCCTGGATTTTCAATTCCAGAAAAAACAGTACACAAAAATATTGAAGAAATAATCAAAAATACAAAAGGTAGATTGATAATCGCCACCTTTGCTTCCCTTCTAGAGAGAATGCTTAAAATAATAGAATTCGCTGAAAAATATGGAAAGAAAGTGGTAGTAGAAGGTAGAAGTATGAAAACAAATATAGAAATTTGTCGTGGTTTGGGCTTATTAAAACCCAAAAAAGATACATTGATAACTGTTGAGGAAATAGAAAATTATCCTCCAGAAAGAATAATCATACTTGCTACAGGCGCACAAGGTGATGAATTTGCAGCAATGATGAGAATGTCAAACAAAACTCACAAATACATTAAAATAAACACTAGAGACACAATACTTCTATCTTCATCTATAGTTCCAGGAAATGAAAGAGCGGTTCAAAAACTCAAAGATAATCTTTCTAGACAAGGAGCAAATATAATACATTATCGTATTGCAGATGTTCACTCATCTGGACATGCAAATAGAGATGAAACCGCATGGATTCATAGAAAAATAAAACCAAAATTCTTTATGCCAGTTCACGGATATCACTATATGCTTAGAGTTCATGGTGATATAGCGAGAGAAGCAAATGGATTGAAAGAAGATGAAATAATAATTCCAGATAATGGATCTATAGTTGAAATAAGAAATAAAGGAGAAAAAATAGTTAAATTAAAAGAAAAAGCTCCTTCTGGAATCGTTATGGTTGATGGTTTTGCTGTTGGAGATATACAAGATGTAGTTATAAGAGATAGACAGATGCTTGCTCAAGACGGTATCTTTATAGTCTTTGCTATTATAAATGCTCAAACAGGTAAATTGAAAAAATCTCCAGATATAATATCTCGTGGATTCGTATACTTAAGAGAATCACAAGAATTATTGCATCACACAAGAATAATAATAAAAAATACAGTAGAAGATTCAACAAAAGGAATGAATCCAATAAATATTGATTATGTAAAAGGTGCAATCTCAGATAATGTAAGTAAATTCTTATTACAGAAAACTGCAAAAAGACCTATAGTAATACCTGTTCTCTTAACTATTTAGTCTGCTAGATGTTATAATTTACCGAATGAGACATCATTCAAGTATAAAAAGATCTACGGCACTTTACACTATTAGTGTAATGAGTTTTTTCTTCGCGCTTCATACAGCATTACCAAACTTTTTCAACTCTAGTTTTCTATCAACCTTCATGGATGATAAAAATCTGAGTTGGATATACCTTATTCAATCTACAATAACCGTTATAGCCCTGCTTACAATGCACGATATATTGAGAAAGTTTGGAAATTACAAAACCACAATAGCCCTTATAACAATACAAATATTTGTATTTTATGAAATAGTCTATTCAAATTCCATAACATCAATAGCTCCGCTCATGATATTGGGATTAACTATCATGAACCTGATTAGCTTTAATCTAGATATATTTTTAGAAAAAGAAACAGATTTAGAAAATACTGGAAATATACGCGGGCATTTTATGACCATAATAAATGGATCGTGGATATTGGGACCACTTATTGGAGGAATGTTACTGGTAAATAATGATTATAAACCTATATACTTCACGGCCTTTGGTTTATTATTCCCTTTGCTTTATATAGTTCACAAAAATTTCTCAAAATTTACTGATCCAATATATCCAAAAATATCTTTCAAAAAAACAATTTCTTTAGTATTCAAAAATACTGATATTTCAAAATTGATTTTAGTAAATACAGTATTACAAGTATTTTATGCATGGATGACTATATATACGCCTATATATCTAAACAAATACATGGGTTTTGATTGGAATCAAATAGGACTTATTTTTACCATAATGCTTATTCCTTTTGTATTGGTACAAATTCCCTTAGGAAAATTGGCTGATAGATTTTTTGGAGAAAAAGAAATTATGGCTATTGGATATATTATTATGGGTATATCAACAATTGCATTGAGCTATATAAACAACAATGTGATGATGTGGGCTATAATGCTTTTTATAACACGTATAGGTGCGGCTTCTGCAGAAATAATGATAGAAACATATTTCTTTAAAAAAATTAAAGCAAAAGATTCTGAAATACTCGGAGTATTTAGAGTAACGAGACCAATTTCTTATTTTATTGCACCCTTGATTACCGTAGTAGGACTTTCCTTTTCAAGTAGTTCTTATCTATTTATTATGTTGGGGGTTATATGTTTGATAACATTAGTGCCTATATCATTAATCGAAGATACAAAATAAGACAATAAAATAAACCGACATTATGTCGGTTTATTTTATATTTATATTTTTTAACCTACCTCTAGAATGGATTCTTGCCAGATTCAATATCTTTTATAATAGAATCCATTTGTGTCTTTGTTTGAGGGAATTTATCTCTAATCATTTTCAATTCATCCAAAGCCAACCAATTCTGTTTGTTTGCTAAATATGAAGCGGCCAAATAGAAATGAATTTGTGGATCTTCTGGATTTTTCTTTATTAACTCTTTATATATTTCTATAACTTTATCGAATCTCTTTTTAGAAGCGTAAATATTTATAATTTGCTGATCTGTAAACAAATCTGAATCATTTGGGAACAATTCATGAGCTTTATTTTCTTGACCATTATTTATAAGTACAGAGATATAAGCCAATTTTGCTTTCTGATATTCTGGAGCAGATTCATAAGTGGTCTTTATAATATCTACTGCCTTATCCAATTTATTTGTATTTACATAATTATTTGCCAATTCAAAAGCAATAGATTGTTTTCCAGGAGAAAGCTCTCTAGCTTTTTCAAGTAAAGGCAGAGCACTAGACCAATCCCCTATAGAATTGAAGAATGAACCACCCAAAACATATATTCTTGCGTCATTTGGAGTGTTTTGTATTTGTTCACCAATCTCTTTCTTTGTTAGATTATAAAAATCTGATCTATTTTGATCTGTAGCTCTATTTCTAGAATTTAATAATACCAAAGAACAAGAAACTAGCTGTTCCCTTATTTCTTGATTCATTGTTGTTTGATTGTAACTCAATGCATCTTGGAATGGCTTTATTGAAGGAGTATTTCCAGAACATTCTTGTAAAGCAGTTATAAGAGTACTATTTGCTTGTATTACTCTTACATTTACAAAGTACAAAGCACAAACAAGTGCAATAGCAATAACCGGAACAATAATATAATCACGTACTGTAATAGAATCTTCTGATGGTTTTTCTGTACTTGAAGAAAGTAAATATTTGTATGATTTTGCAGGACCTAAAGTAAATATATAAGCCAAGAAAGTGAAGAACATTATATAACTTGTTTGATTGTCGAATACAAATATATTGTGTATACCGTAACCAACCAATAGAGAGATTAGAATAGATTTCTGAGTCAATTTTAAATCACTTTTACATATATAAATTAAAGAAATAATATATAAGATAAGATATGACAATAATCCTAATAAACCTCCAGCAACTAACCAATCCAAATAAACGCTGTGAGCTCTATCAAACCATTGCTCATGAGAATACATTTTTGGATTATAATTTGCATTGAAAATATAATTGAAATTTTCTTGACCCCAACCAATAATAGAAGTTTTTATACTCTGGAATGAGCCCTTAACAGCCATTGGCCAAACAAATCCTCTTGCTTGAGTCTTTGTATCAGATATAGAAATACTTGCCATACGAGCCAATACTTCATTGTTTTGTATCCACTTTGCATCTCTATAAGAATAAAATAATCCTCCAACTATCAAAATAAATAATATTATTGAAGATGCAATGATACGAGATTTGTTTGATTGACCTTTTTCTTTTCTTCCCCACAAAACATAGATAGCACAAGAAAGAATTATAGCAATAAGCCATCCTAGTATAGAACCTCTTGTTGCTGTTTGAAGTAAAATAAAAGAAAAGAAAGCAGATAATATAGCGTATACCCACACCAAAGCTTTCTTTGATGACTTTGTAAAAGCCATAAAAGCAGCTATAAATGCATTGATAAGCATATACACCGCCATATAAGCAGAGTTACCCAAAGACGCATCTACTCTTGTAGAACCTTGATGTATTTGAGCCCAACCAAAAAACTGCACTAAGCCATAAATAGCTGTAACAGTAGCTGAAATAAGTATTACATTGAAAAAATTTAACCAATTTTTCTTTGCAACTTCACCATAACCAAAAACACTAGTTAGAACCACAAAATAACCCCAGAGATGAACAATAGTCATCCATCCCTCCATTCTTTCGGAGTTTGACCATATACTTCTAAGAGGATTAACACCAAAAAGATCGGCAATCAATACAATAAAAGTAAATAAAGTTACAAAAATAGTCACTTTATTTATTCTAAGAGAAACAGATCTATCAGTACCAGCAACAGATGTTCCTTTTTCTCTCAAAACCAATACAAGCCATAAAGAAAATATTATTTCTACTATTATTCTAAATACAAATGCTTTCCCTGTTATAAAAGGAAAGAACATTGAATTGGCAACATATATAGGAATAAAAGGAATAATAGCTAAACCTGCAATTATAATGTACTTAATAATATTATTCGTGGTGTTATTGTTCATATCACGGAAATATAGCATTTTTTGACACTTAGTGTCAAAAAAGCTATTATAATAGCCATGTCTTCTGTTACCGTAATAAGGCCAAAGAAAACATTTTCTTTGAACGACCTTAAGGAATTGTGGTATTTTAGAGAGCTTTTATACTTTCTATCTTGGAGGGATATTAAGGTACGTTACAAACAAACCTTCATAGGAGGTTTATGGGCTGTACTTCAACCATTTGCGACAATGGTTATTTTTAGTATATTCTTTGGAAAATTGGCTGGTATAGCATCCGACGGTGTTCCTTATCCTATCTTTGTGTACGTAGGATTATTATTCTGGCAATTCTTCTCATCAGCATTAAGTGATACATCAACCTCTCTTATTTCAAATCAATCCATAGTCACAAAAGTTTATTTCCCAAGACTTATTCTTCCTGTATCAGCTGTCATAACAAAATTTATAGATTTTATACTTTCAGCAATAATACTTATTGGAATGATGATTTATTACAATTACATACCAGATATAAATGGTTTGTTTATATTACCAATATTATTGATAATAACTTTCTTTGCCTCAACTGGAGCTGGATTATTTTTGGCAGCTATAAATGTAAAATACAGAGACGTTAGATATGCATTACCTTTCTTTATACAAATTTTACTCTTTATTACACCAGTAATTTACCCTGCAAGTATTGCCGGTAAATATTCATGGTTATTAGCCCTAAACCCAATGATGGGAGTTATACAAACAGCAAGAGCAACCCTATTACACGCAACACCCATAAACTGGTCATTGCTAGGATTATCATCTATAGCTTGTTTGGTAATTATGATAATAGGAATTTCTTATTTCAAAAAAGTAGAGAGATACTTTGCGGACATAATATAATCTTATGAAAAATCAAGATTCAAAAAGAGAAAAACCAATAATTGAAATTAGAAATCTTGGAAAGAGATATGATATTCAACATACTCGTGGTGGTTATATTGCACTTAGAGATGTATTGATGAATATAATCAAAAAACCATTTTCTTTTGCAAAAAATAGAGTTAAAAGAGCTGTAGGAATATCTAATACCGAAGAATTTTGGGCATTAAAAAATATAAATTTTTCGATAAATCGTGGTGAAGTTGTCGGTATAATCGGTGCAAATGGCGCAGGAAAATCTACATTATTAAAAATATTAACAGGCATAACTCCCCCATCAGAAGGAGAAGCTATATTGAGAGGTAGAGTATCATCTTTACTAGAAGTAGGGACGGGATTTCATCCAGAACTTACTGGTAGAGAAAATATTTTCTTAAATGGTGCTATTTTGGGAATGAAGAAAAAAGAAATACAGAAAAAATTTGATGAAATAGTATCTTTTGCTGGTATAGAAAAATTCCTAGATACACCAGTAAAACATTATTCTAGCGGTATGTATGTAAGATTGGCTTTTTCTGTAGCAGCACATATGGAACCTGATATTTTATTGGTTGATGAAGTTCTAGCTGTAGGTGATGCTGAATTTCAAAAAAAATGCCTAGGTAAAATGGAAGAAGTAACAAAAGAATCTGGCAGAACAATACTTTTTGTAAGTCACAATATGGGAGCCATACAAAACCTATGTTCAAAGACAATATTATTGAAAGATGGACAAATAAAAAGTATAGGAGAAACAGATGAAATAATAGATGAATATTTAAAAGATATTTCAAATAGAAATGTTGCTGATATAGCAAAAAGAAAGGACAGACAAGGTAATGGTGAATTAAAAATAGTTGATGCATATTTACTTGATAATGAAAATCAAAGAACAAATAGCATGATATCTGGAAAAGATACAAATATAGCTATTGAATATGAATGTAAACCAGATATAAAACTAAAAAATGTAATTATAGGTCTTGGCATAGTCTCTTCAAAAGGAGAAGCTGTTTCCCTATTTCATTCAGAAATGACCATGGCAAATTTTGGAATAGTTGAAGGTAAAGGTAAATTTGTATGTAAAATAAATAATATACCTTTGGTTCCGGGTACATATTTTATAAATGCTAGAATAATAAATGGCGGTGAAGTATTGGATTATATGCAAAATATAATACCTATAGATGTACTTGATGGTAATTTCTTTGGAACAGGATCAAGTATAAGACATAGTCTTGTGTATATAAAACATAACTGGGAAAATCAAAAAATCTAAATGCATCTCAAACATCCTATATTAATTATAAAAGATAAAATCTCAAAGCATTTTGAGCGTTTAAATGAATTGAGATCAGATTATAGAAGAGTAAGAAAACAATATTTTGATTTCAAAAATAAAAGCAAAGAAATTGGTAGAGAATTTGAAATAAATTGGAAAGAAAGATGGCTTATAACTGGTGAAAATACAAATGTTACTAGATTTAGTGCACATTATATATATCATCCAGCTTGGGCCATAAGAATAGTGAAGAAAATCAATCCAAAATTTCATATAGATATTTCTTCAACTCTTAGTTTTTGTTCTATGCTATCTGCTTTTATACCAGTCAAATTTTATGATTATAGACCAGCAAATATACATTTAAGCGATTTAGAATCAGGAAAAGCAGATTTGACTTCTCTTCCCTTCGAATCAAATAGCGTAGAATCTATTTCATGTATGCATACAATAGAACATATAGGATTAGGTAGATATGGTGATGAAATAGATCCAAATGGAGATATGAAGGCGATAAAAGAATTGCAAAGGGTTGTAAGAAAAGATGGCAGTATAATTTTTGTTGTACCGATAGGAAAACCAAAAATAATATGGAATGCGCATAGAATATATTCTTATGATCAAATAGTAAATTATTTTAAAGGTTTTGAATTAAAAGATTTTTATCTAATACCAGACAATGCAACCGAAAAAAGCCCAATAGAAAATGCCAAAAAAGAAGATGCTGACAAACAAAGTTATGGATGCGGTTGTTTCTGGTTTATAAAAAAATAAAAAAATGATTATATCAAAAATAAGAGGAGGTCTTGGAAATCAAATGTTTCAGTATGCCTTTGCAAAAGCTTGTTCATTAAAATACAAACAAAAAATCTTCTTTGATTTATCTTGGTATATAAAAAGCGATAGAAAATTTTTATTAAATGAATATTCAATAAAACTAGATTTATATTCAAAAAATAGATTTATAGCAAAGACTATCAAATATATTCTTAAGCCGAAAATAAATAAAGATAACGGATATTATGAAGATAAAAATCTAGAAATAAATAAAAATACCCTATTGGAAGGTAATTGGGAATCAATAAAATATTTTAAAGAAATAAAAGAAATAATTAAAAAGGATTTTATATTAAAAAATCCATCGAAAAAGTTTCTGGAGATATCAAATAAAATAAATAAAAACTCTATATCTGTACATGTAAGAAGAGGAGATTATCTTATTCCTCATGGAAAATATCTAAATGGAATAGAATATTACAATAAAGCGGTAGAATATATTATAAATAAGAAAAAAATGACTAATCCAGAAATAATAATCTTTTCTGATGATAATGAATGGTGTAAAAATGAATTAAAAACATTAGCTGGTCAAAAGACAAAAGTTTTCGAAGAAAAAATGAATTCTGATGTTGAGGATATGATGATAATGTCATGTTTTGGCAATAATGTAATATCAAATAGCACATATTCATGGTGGTCAGCATTTTTAAATAAAAACGATGACAAAATAGTCACCATGCCGAGAAATTGGTTTACAGATAAAGATTTTAATGATAAATATTTTTCTAGTATTGTAATTCCAGAATGGGTAGTGATAGAATAAGCTCCATGAAAAAAGCTTTAGTATGTGGTGCTGGAGGTTTTATAGGAAGTCATTTGGTAAAAAGATTAAAAGAAGAAGGCTTTTGGGTTAGAGGAGTAGATTTAAAAAAACCAGATTATTCAAAAACCCTTGCTGATCATTTTGTCGTTGGAGATTTAAGAGATCAAAAATTTTGTAAAAAAATATTAGATACTGATTTTGATGAAGTATATCAATTGGCCGCCGATATGGGTGGAGCTGGCTATATTTTTACAGGAGAACATGATGCTGATATTATGCACAATTCAGCAAGTATAAATTTAAATATACTGAGATACGGATTGGAAGCAAAAATCAAAAAGATCTTTTACTCCTCTTCTGCTTGTATATACCCAGCTTACAATCAAACAGATCCAAATAATCCAAAATGTTCAGAAGAATCAGCATATCCAGCAGAACCAGATAGCGAATATGGTTGGGAAAAACTTTTTAGTGAAAGACTTTATTTATCTTACAATAGAAATTACACTTTACCCGTAAGAATAGCTAGATTTCACAATATCTTTGGTACAGAAGGAACTTGGAGAGGAGGAAAAGAAAAAGCTCCAGCTGCTATGTGTAGAAAAGTCGCAGAAATAAAAGATGGTGGAACTATAGAAGTTTGGGGCGATGGAAAACAAACCAGATCATTTTTATTTATTGAAGAATGCTTGGATGGTATAAGAAAATTAATGAATTCAGATTTTACTGGGCCTGTAAATATTGGCTCAGATGAAATGATAAGTATAAATAATCTGGTAGAAATGGTTATGAAAATTGCCAATAAAAAAGTAAAAATCAAACATATTAAAGGCCCATTAGGAGTTCGTGGTAGAAATTCTGATAATAAATTGATATACAAAAAATTGAAATGGAAACCCACAAAGCCTCTGGAATATGGAATAAAGAAAACATATGAATGGATAGTTGAACAAATCAAATTATCTGAGAGAAAATCAAAATAATTAATTTTAAATTTATAAAATAATCCAAAAGAAAAATCATAAAACATATCTTTGACTTATATGTTCTAGCTCTGTAATATTTAGCTTGGATAGATTTTTGAAGATTTCGATTTGATAAATAAACAACAAAAGAAAGGATGAGAGGTTATGTTAAATCTGATGAGGATTTGCCTCATAATTCCCCCATCCATTTTTCTTTTGGATGAGAGGGTTTTCGTATCTTTGGGTATTTTGAAAGTGGCAGCTGTACTCGAAAAACATAGATACAAAGTCGATGTACTGGATTTGTCTGGCATAAAAAACTATGTCGACCCAGTACTAGACTATCTATCAGCAAACGATGATGTCATGTTTTTCGGAATCACATCTACTACCCCACAACTCCCTGCTACCATCAAAATAGTAGCTGAAATAAAAAGGAGACGTGATTGGGCGAGAGTGATTCTCGGAGGACCACATATCACTTTGGTAAATTCAGCTCTCAAAAGAGAGTCGCGTTTGGGCATATCTGGAAGAGCAACAAAAGCAATGGAGACATTGAAGGAGAGATTTGATGTCTTGATTGCAGGAGATGGAGAATTCTCTATTTTTGAGGCTCTGAAGGACAAACCAAACAAAGTGATTGATGCGGATGCAATTGAGGTAAATGGAAATGGACACAGACTCTTTCTGAATGAGGAAGAACTCAATGTTCAACCATTTCCCGCTAGGCATCTCATCGATCTGGGTAGCTACAAATACTCGATTGATGGTGTCGGGGCCACATCCCTCATCGCTCAATTAGGCTGTCCATTTGCTTGTGGATTCTGTGGAGGCAGAGAGTCAAATATGCTTCGCAGAATAAGAACAAGAACAACCGAGAACATCATTGAGGAAATGCTTCATATTCATAAAACATACGGAATAAATGGTTTTATGATGTATGATGATGAACTCAATGTGAACAAGCAAGTAATTGACTTGATGAGATCCATAAGAGACATTCAGAGAAAAATGGGTCTCGAATGGAGATTGCGTGGTTTCCTCAAATCCCAGCTGGTCACCGAGGAACAAGCCAGAGCTATGTATGAGGCCGGCTTTCGCTGGGTTCTTGTGGGATTCGAATCTGGTTCCCCATCTATACTTGAAGCGATGAACAAAAAAGCGACGAGAGAAGAAAATACTCGTTGCATGAAAATCCTTCAAGACTGTGGACTCAAAGTGAAAGCACTTATGTCCATAGGTCATCCAAGTGAAAGTCATGAGACCATCGAGGAAACTCGAGAATGGCTACTTGAAGTTCATCCTGAAGACTTTGACGTAAGCATTATCACTTGTTATCCCGGAACACCTTACTACGATCAAGCAGTGCGAGATACAAGTAAGGGCGATGATATCTGGGTATACAAGTATCCCAAAACTGGAGAAAAACTCTATCAGATAGGTGTCGATTATACAGAAACAACAAGCTACTACAAGGGAGATCCTGATGGTGGCTATGTTGCTTATGTGTTTACCGATCACTTATCATCACAAGATCTGGTCAGAGAAAGAGACAATCTCGAAAGAGATGTGAGGAAGAAATTGGGCATTCCTTTCAATCAAGGGAGAAAATCAGATCTTTACGAACATTCAATGGGTCAGACAATGATCCCAAGTCACATTCTCAGAAGCTCAAACTGAGAAAAACAATATCCCGCAATCGTTAAGTCGATGCGGGATTTTTCTTTATCCTATTTTCTAATTTAAAGTAATATTTGGCGGCAAATGAATTTCTTCAAAAGATAATTTATTTTTTATGGCAGGCTTTTTAAATAATTTCAAAATCTTATTTGCTATATCTATTTTTGTAGGATAATAAATTTCAGTCAAAGCTGTAGAAGTAGGACAAGGTACATTTGGACAAGAAATAGATATGGGATTAGATTTTAATTTTATTTTACCATTTTGAGAAACTTTTGAAATTATTTCCGAACCAATATTAAAAGCTTCACTTGTTGTATCAACACACAATAATCTTCCTGTTTTGCTTACAGATTTGAAAATAGTCTTATAATCAATAGGATTCAAACTCACAAGATCAATAAGTTCTATACTAACCTTATCTCCTATCAATTTTCTAGCCTCCAAAGAAGCCAAGAAACCATCTCCATAGGAAACAACAGTTATATCTTTGCCCTTTTCAAAAACTTTAGCCTTATCCAAAGCCTCTTCATAAATATTCTCAGGAACATTTTCTTTAACATTAAAAATCCATCTAGGTTCAAGTATTACTACAGGATTATTGTCTTTTATTGCAGAAATCATCAATCCTTTTGCCATTTTTGGAGTAGAAGGTATAACAACTTTCAAACCCAATGTACAACCAAATAAAGCATATGGGGATTGAGTATGCTGAGGACCATTACCCCATTGTCTACCCACATTTATTCTAAAAACTATTGGCACTTTATTGTCGCCACCAAACATATAATTCCATTTAGCTGCTTGAGTAAAAATTTGATCAGCAGCAAATAAAGCAAATTCAATACGACCATGATGAACTATTGGTCTCAATCCACTAATAGCAGATCCTACAGCCATACCAGTAAAAGATTCTTCTGAAACAGGTACATCCAATACTCTTTCTGGATATTTTGATTTTAATCCGGCTGTAGTGCCATCGGCGCCATTTTTATAAGATACTCCAAGACCAATAACATATACATTATGATCTTTTTCCATCATTTGATCTGTGGCCTCCTTTATTGCTTCTGTATATTTTATTATTCTTTCAGACATATAAATCTGTATATAAACTTTGCTTTGATGGATATTTCGAATCAATAGCAAATTGAATACTTGATAAAACTTCTTTTCTCAATTCTTCTTCGACTTTTTTCAAATCATCTTCAGAAATATCCAAATTTAATAATTCATTTTTTATTCTTTTAATACAATCCATTTCCAATCTTTTTTCTAAAACATCTTCTTCTCTATAACCCTGAGCATCATCAAAAATAGGTGCACTATGAGCCATATGTCTATGAGTGACACATTCCAATACCGCTGGTATTCCATGTCTTACAGATTCTATCAATTCTTTGGCTTTACTATTTACATCATGATAATTTGTACCATCAGCTCTCAAGTATTTTGCACCCAAACCAGTAGCAATCTTTTCTGCATCATATCTTTCAGATCTTCTTTCTTTTATCTTTGTATTTACTGAATAAAGATTATTTTCAATTATTATAAGGTAAGGCAATTTGAAAAGAGAAGCCAAATTTATAGTCTCATATACAACCCCCTCTTCAGAAGCTCCATCACCAATAAAAGATACTGTAATATTTTTCTTATTATTATATTTTTGTTCAAAAGCAGATCCAGAAGCTATTGGTATTACACTTCCTAGTATTGGAGTTGATCCTATAAAGTTTACACTCTTATCTATCATATGCATTGAACCACCCTTACCTTTTGAAGAGCCGTTTTCTTTTCCCAACAATTCACATATCATTTTCTTCAAATCACCTCCCTTTGCTAGATAATGACCATGAGATCTATGATTACCCATTACTCTATCGTTTTCTTCTAGAGCATCGCAGACACCCACTGCCACAGCTTCTTGGCCCACATAAAAGTGTACGAAGCTCATAATCTTATCTCTTAAATAGAGATTGGCTATTTCTTGCTCTGCTATTCTTATGAAAAGCATTTTCTTGTATATTTGTAGAAGTTTTTTTGACATATATATCAAAACAAAATATTACATTTCTATCAATATTCTTCCTGCTTGGCCGTTTTTTACCAATTCTATAGCTTCATTTATTTGATCCAATTTAAATTTATGAGTTATAAGATGATCTGTTTTTAGTATTCCTGCTTTATGCAATTTTATATATCTAGGT
>CAYTNX010000001.1:20613-22622 GCA_964439365.1 uncultured Candidatus Saccharibacteria bacterium
TTGGCATAAATTTTCCACCCTGAGTAGCTTTTATTGTTTTTCCATTACCACCAAAAAGATGATTGGCCCCTTTGATTTCTATACCTTCACTAGGTTTTGGCTGACCAACAAGAATATATCTACCTGTACCAGAAAGCAAAGGCAATGTGTCTTCTAGAGCATATTTATTTCCTGAAGTTTCAATTATTATATCTACTTCTTTTATACCAAATTTATTTAATAATTCTTCTTTTATATTTTGTTTTTTTGAATTAATAAAATGATGCGCACCCAAAAGCATGGCTGTTTGTTTTTTATCATCAAAAATATCTACACTTATAATAGGATAAGCTCCAGCAAGTTTTGCTGCATTTATAAGATTTATTCCCAAACCCCCAGCCCCCACAAGCATTACACTTTCGCCAAACTTTACATCAGCCTCTATATTTATAGTACCCAAAGCTGTAGACATACTACAACCAAGCAAAGCACATAGGTCTTCTGGGGTATCATGAGGAACGGGAGTTATTCTATTTTCTGAAACTATAGAATATTCACTAAAAGTAGTAACCTTACCACTTCGCATTTCTTTACCCTTAAAGTTATAAGTAGGAAAATCTGATTCTATTCCATCACCCTTTCTCCAATGCATTATAACCTTACCTCCCTTTTTAACTTTAGTTACACCAACACCTACTTCTTCGACAATACCACATCCCTCATGACCCAAAAGATGAGGAACAAAAGCTGCATTGTTTTTGTTACCAGCTATTTCTTGTAATTGAGCACCACAAAAACCACTAACAAGAACCTTTACCAATACCTGACCAAAAGCCGGCTCAGTAAGCTCTACTTCACTAACAACAAGAGGAGCATTTATCTTCTCCAAAACAGCCGCTTTCATCGTCTTCAAACCTTTCTTTTTGGCAACAACAGATTTGGTCTTTGATTTAAATTTAACCTTTGATTTTAAGGGTTTTTTGGATTTCATGGCCTCATTTTAGCATATTTTGGGCAAAATGGTATACTAATCTAACTATGTCAAAAATACTAATTTATCATCATTTGGGTCTAGGGGATCATTTCATGTGTCACGGTATAGTAAGAGAATATTGTAAGAAATACGATAAGGTAGGTTTGTTTTGCCTTCCACACAATTTCTCTTCTGTATCTTTCATGTATAAAGATTTAAAAAATCTAGAAATAATAAAAGGAGATGATAATTTTGCAAGAGAATATATAAAAAACAATCAAAATAAGAATAATGAAGAAAAGTATGATGAAGTAAAAATCATTGGCTTTGAAAATTTGAATAGATTATCTCAAATTTCACTTGAGAGACAATTTTATAAAATAGCAGGAGTAGATATAGAGAAAAAATGGAGTAGTTTTTATGTAGAAAGAGATTATAAAAAAGAAGAAGAATTGTATAAAAAAATAATAGACGATGAAAATTATGTCTTTATACATGAAGATAATACAAGGAATTTCTCAATTGAAAAAAATAAAATTGATAAAAAATACAAACTGATAACAGCCGACAAAAAAATGTCTGATAATGTTTTTGATTATTGTACTATTATAGAAAGAGCAAAAGAAATACATGTGATAGATTCTTCTTTTATGTTTCTTATAGATTGCTTGCCTTATGAAAATAAAAATCAAAAATTATTTGTACATAGATATGCTAGAGAAAATAGCCCATGGAAACTACCTATACTGAAAAAAGATTGGCATATATACCTATTCAAAAATTATTCTTTTGGTATTTTGGTTTTTATAAAAGATCAAATATTTTACAAAATACAATGGCTGATTGAATATATAAAGAGTAAATTTTAAAAAAATGAGAAATGATCAATTCAAAACTCCGATATTGTTTATGGTGTTCAACAGACCAGATTGCACAAAGATCGTTTTCGAAGAAATAAGAAAATTGAAGCCCCAAAAACTTTTTATATCTGCAGACGGTCCAAGACCAAATAGACCAGATGATATAGAAAATTGTAAAAAAACCAGAGAAATAGTAG
>CAYTNX010000002.1:0-16744 GCA_964439365.1 uncultured Candidatus Saccharibacteria bacterium
ACCATGAAGACAAGAAAGTGGAGCAACTATTATTAAAGCTTGTTTTTTAAGCAATGCTTGAGTTGATGCATGTCTTAATCTTTCAATTTCTTCATTGATCATCGCGTCTTTCTCTATGTAGGTATCAGTTACAGGCATATAAGCTTCTGGCTGATAATAATCATAATAAGAAACAAAATAATGAACAGCATTATTTGGAAAAAATTCTCTATATTCTTGTGCCAATTGAGCCGCTAGAGTTTTGTTGTGAGCTATAACCAAAGTGGGTTTATCATTGTTTGCTATGACATTTGCCATTGTAAAAGTTTTTCCAGAACCAGTAACGCCAAAAAGAGTTTGTTTTTTCAAACCCTTTTTCAATCCATCAGTCAAAGCTTTTATGGCTTTTGGCTGATCACCAGCTGGCTTCATGTCTTGGGAAATCTTAAATATACCCATAATATTCATAATATAACATATAAAAATATAAAAAACCGCCCAGCAATATAATATTGTGGGCGGTGATATACTCAAAGAAATGAGATAGAGTTCAAACGAGAAAATCGCTCATGTGCCTGGACATATGAGAACCCTCTCTTCTGGGCACCCTCTTTTTGCGGATTTTATCCGCGAGAAGGGTGGGATTCAGATGATAGAAATTGATGTGATTCTGCCTGAGAGCTTTCTTCTTCTCCCTAAAATCACCCACTCTCATCCAGCCAAGCATCGTGGAATCATCCTTATGATTCCAGAAAATGATTTCCTCCCTTGCCCCATCACTAGGACCGACCCAGGCCACGGAACCATGGACTGGATTTTTAGTGAACAATTCAGATCCTGTTTTCTTTCTAAACAGGATGGAACCATCTTCAAAAACAAGTTTGCTCATATTCTCTCCTTTTTTTGTTTTTACTCAAAGAACAGATTTTGTTTTCCAAAACAAAATCGAGCTCCAGATTTATTCCAGAGCTCGATTTTATGATTTATTTATCTTATAGATACATCACAAAGGCGAAATCTGGAATCAATTTCCTTATAGAGAATCACCTTAGTAAATAATGATGTATTTTTCATTGTTGATTATTATACTTATATATATTTTTTAAGCAAATTTTATTTATACACAAAAACTATTTCATTTTTCTCATAATAACTCTATTTATAGCTTCTCTTATGTCTTTTTCACCCAAACCATAATGTTCTATAAGTTCTTCTGGAGTTCCGGATTGACCAAATTTATCTTTTATACCAACAAATTCCATGGGCACAGGATAATTTTTCGCCAAACATTCAGATACAGCAGAACCCATTCCGCCAGCTATTTGATGTTCTTCAACTGTAACTATAGCTTCTGTCTCATGAGCTAGTCTCCAAATAGCTTCTTCATCCAGTGGTTTTATTGTAGAGAGATTTATAACTTTTACAAAAATATTTTCTTTTTCCAATTCATTTGCAACCTTCAATGCCTTATGAACAAGTGCACCTGTAGCGATAATACCCACTTGTGGTTTTTTGTCAGGACTAGGTGAAAAAAGTAATTGAGCTTTACCTATTTCAAAAGGACTTTCATTTGTGGTTATTATAGGAGTTTTTTCTCTGGCCAATCTCAAATATGTAGGAAATTTTGTAAGAGCACAAGCAATGGTTGCTTTCTTTGCTTCTATTGCATCACATGGAGAAATAACCATCATATTTGGTATAACTCTAGTAATAGCAATATCTTCTATAGCTTGATGAGTACCACCATCTGGTCCTACAGAAACACCAGCATGAGATCCAGCGATTTTTACAGGTCTATCATTGTAGCAAATAGTAGTTCTTATCTGTTCCCAATTTCTTCCAGGACTAAACATAGCATAAGAAGTAATAAAAGGTATTTTACCCATAGCTGCCATACCAGATGCTACACTTGCTAGATTTTGTTCGGCCACTCCAATCTCAATGAAACGATCTGGATATTTATTTTTGAATAAATACATTTGAGTAGATTCCAACAAATCAGCACAGAGCCCAACAACATTTTTATTTACATCTCCAGCCAAAACCAAACCCTCTCCAAAACCTTTTCTAATAGGTATTTGTTCTACATCGGCATCAAATATTTTTGGATTGAGTTTTTGGTCTGGATTTATCATACGAAATTAATAAATTAAAAAGAAAGCAGTCAAAGAAAATATAAGCAATAATACACCCTCAATTCTTCTTATAAGATAATCTCTATCTGTTTGAGGATAATTGTAACTAGAATTCTTATTTATTATAAGAATAATTCCTAATAAAAAGCTTACTAATAAAGATACAAAAAACCATGAAGAATCTATTGAATTTGTAATAATAAACATCACAGATATAATCAAGAAAGCTAATTTCAAAAAAATTTCTATATATTTCATATTTTTATTTTTATTATTTTATAATTTTTATCTAATACCCAAAGCATTTCTCGCAATACTTATCTCCTCTTGTGTACCAGGAGGTTTGCCATGCCATTCATATTTTCTTTCAAATTCCGGTATGCCTTTTGAGGAAATGGTATTTGCAATTATTACTGATGGTTTATCAAAAACCGAAAGAGCCTGAGTATAAGCTTCATCTATTGATCTAAAATTGTGACCATCTATTTCTTGAACATGCCAATTGAAAGCTTTCCATTTATCAGAAAGAGGATTTAAAGGCATTATATCTTCGGTATATCCATCTATTTGAATATTATTTCTATCAACAAATACTGTAAGATTTTGTAATTTTTCTTTTCCAGCAAGCATTATAGCTTCCCAATTTTGCCCTTCATCAAGTTCTCCATCACCCAAAAGACATATGAATTGTTTTGATGAAGTTCTTCCAAAATCTATTCTATCAGCCAAAGCCATACCCACAGTTTGAGAAAGACCAGAACCAAGAGGTCCAGAGGAATTTTCTAGCATTGGCAAATATTCTCTATGAGGATGACCTTGCAATCTAGAACCAAATTTCCTCAAAGTTTTCAATTCTTCCACAGAAAAATATCCGGCATGTGCCATAGCAGCATATAATACAGGACATATATGACCATTTGATAAGACCAATCGATCTCTATATGGCCAATCTGGATTCTTGGGATCATGCTTTAATGCATGAAAATATAAATAAGAAAATATATCAGCCATATCAAGAGGACCAGCAGTGTGTCCAGACTTGGCTTCTATGAGCATTTCTATTATGGAGCGCCTTATTGCAAGAGCTTTTTCAAATAAAAATTGTGATTTTTCATCAGTAAGAGACATACTGACATATTATAACATTATATTTTTTTGAATTGCTCAAAACTGTGAACAATATTTTCACTTTCAAAAAGCGAAGATCCGACAACCAGTCTATTTGCCCCAGCTTCTTTAAGAAGTAATGCATTCTCCAATGAAACTCCCCCATCTATTTGGATTTTTAGATTTGGAAATGTAGATTTTATTTCTTTTACCTTATCCAAAGTACTAGATTCAAATTTTTGTCCCTGAAAACCTATACGGCCAATACCCATACATTGTATATATTGAATTTTATCAGAATATTTTTTCAATTCTGATATATCTGTTTTCAAATCTATAGCTATACCTATTTCTACCAATCCATTTAATATATCTAGAACCGGATTCAGATCTTTTGAACTCTCATGATGCAAAACTATTCTCTCGGCACCTGCAGACAGCCATTTTCGAGCATCATCTTCACTTGGATTATCTATCATTAAATCAAATTCATAATTTAAATTTTGCCATTCAGGCATACCTCTTTCTTCATGTATTATGGCTTCAAAATTTTCATCTGGTTTATAATATGGCCAAGTGCTATTTTTTACAAATTTACCATCACAAATATCTATTTGAACAAAATCTGAAATACTTTTTATTATTTCTACTTTTTCTTCAATATCTGAAAAATTTTTTGCCAATATTGCGGGTATTATTTCCATATTTTGCTTATTCTATATTATCCATCTGTTCTATTCTTCTCAAATGTCTTTCTTCTGAGTTAAAAGGTGTAGATATCCACAATCTTATAGCTTCTTTTGCCTCATCTTCATTTACAAATCCAGCACCAATAGAAAGAATATTTGAATCATTATGTTCGCGAGACAATCTTATTATTTCTAAATTTTGTCCATAATAAACAGCCGCCCTTATACCAGGAAATCTATTTGAAACCATAGCTTCTCCCTGTCCTGATTTTCCAAAAATTATAGCTTTTGTATTTTCTATATCATTTATAACCCTCATTGCCACAGGAATCATGATTTGAGGATAATCATCTTCGGTATCCAATACCTGCGCACCCATATCTTCTACATCAAAACTCTCTTCTTTCAAAAATTTAAATATTTTATTTTTTAAATCAAAACCAGCATGATCACTAGCAAGTAATATTTTCATGTATACATTCTATATATTTAGAATATTAAATGCAATAAGAAAAGCGCTGCCTGAGTTATCAGGCAGCGCTTATGAAAAAAAACACCGTTGGGTCTAGCCCTTACCCTCCTCTTCGTAGGGCGGATAGTAGGGATCAGCCGGCTCGATCAAGTCTCCGTCGTTCCAATTCGGGACGACGTAGTAGATTCCCTGCAACATGGGAATGTTGACGGAAACGGACTTGCCTCCGACGACCGCCTTGTAATAGGTCCAGTCGCTGCTTCCGGCCTTGCGAACCCAGGCACCGATGAACCATTTGCCTTCGGTCGTGTAGAACGAAGCGCCGACCCAGGCCTTGCTGGTGGACTTGTATTCCGCGGTAATATTGTCGCCGATACCATTTTCGGTACGCACGGCGACTTGAATGCTGTCCGCATCCGCAATCGACACCACACCCCGAATGCTGGGCTTCAGCGCAAAACCGAAATGCTCGGGATTGACCTTGGAGCCGTTGTTCACGTTCCAGTATTGCCAACTCGAATCCACTCCCTTTACTCCGGAGATATAAACCCCCACGATTGCATTCGTTCCCGCGAGCTGTCGGGGGAAGTAAATCTTGCCGTTCTGAACGTACAAGGAATGGCGATCCTTACTGTTGCCGTTGTCATCGAGAATATCGATGAATGCCGATTGGGCATTGTTCACCTTGATCGGAATGTTTTCAGACAGATTCAAGGTGATATTGCCGTAATCGGGAGGTAGGGTGTATCCTCCCTTGCCATTCATCAAATAGAACTGACGATAGCAGAAGAAGAGCTCATCCCCATCGGCGTTATAAACGCCGGCCCAGATGTAAAGCGGATCATTCGGATTGACCACATTCACAGACAAATCCATGCCGTGAATGGTACTGATGATGCCGGCCGCGGTCGATTCGCTCACCCGAACGGACTTGTACGAATCGTTTCCGGTATCGTACAACGAAGTATAGATGGAAGCCCTGGCAATGGACGACTGCTCCAGAGCGTAGGTACGCAGGGCGTCCTTCGAACGGATCATCGACAGGTCCTGCGCGCTCAGATTGAACGCGAAGAAGATGAGCGCAAACAAGGTGGTAATAATCTTCATGATCTGTGTTTTTTCTGAGTTTACTGCAGTTGTTTGTTCTGGTTTTACTGAATGTTGGGGTTGAGGTGAAGTCCTTCAAAGTGCAAATTGGTCTGGGTCACAGAGGACTCATTCGCAATCAGCACATTGTCAGACTGTACAACTTCGCGAACCGCACTGCTCTTGGGTCGTGAGATGATCATGACCGCAATGACAGCCACGGAAAGCAAAATCAATGATGTTTTTTTCATTTTTTACAATGTTCAAATTCACATACAATATTAGCATATTTATTATGTATTGTCAATGATAGTATTGACATACATTATATTGTGTATTTTTTAGATAAATTGACATTATTATATAAAAATTGTAATTTAATATAGAAATTAGAACCTTGAAAATATGGCTTTAAACAGGTGCGCCATTGAGCACCAGTAGAAGATTTTATGATCACAAATAACTCATTAGTGGAAGTAAGACTACTAGTACCTGAAAAAGCCGTTGAAGCGAAAGTAAAGATGTATCTACTGCCGCTTGGAAGTGAGCTCCGATTCACATGCAAAGACAGATACCGGATCATTATTCTCACCATCACCAGTTACACTGCTGACTATGAAGTAAAAAAATGGTGATTGCGAAGCATTTAACTTAATTTGTCGATGTGACGTCACGGGTGGTGAAGAAGAATTTTATGATATCTGGAAAGAACTTTTTAATAGTTGATTTGCAAGAATCAACTACAGGCCAAATCACCACTAGTTTGTATAAATAGTGGTGATTTTTTTATATTTTAAATCATTAAATAAGTCTCCCCACCTTCTCCACATGCCTCACCAGCGTATACGTATACCCCATCTCATTGTCATACCATGCCAATACTTTTACCAAATTTCCCCCAACCACTCTAGTAAAAGCCAAATCTGCAATTGATGCATGAGAATTGCCTTTTATATCTGAAGAAACCAAATCTTCTTCTGTAACTGTAAAAATACCCTTCCATCTTTCTTGTTCAGCAGCTTTTCTTAAAATATCATTTACTTCATCTGCAGTAGTATTTTTCTTTGAAATAAAAGTAATATCCACAATAGAACCAGCCACCACAGGAACTCTTATAGAAATTCCATCAAATAACCCCTTCAAACCAGTCATAACCTTTGTCACAGCGATAGCAGCACCAGTAGATGAAGGTACTATATTTTGTGCAGCTGCGCGTCCTTCTCTCATATCTTTTTTACTTGGACCATCTACTATAGACTGACTTGCTGTATAAGCATGAACAGTATTTAACAATGCTTTTTCTACACCAATAACTTCATCGAGTATTGCAAGCAAAGGACTTCCAGCATTTGTGGTACAAGAAGCATTTGAACTTATTTCACAAGAAGAAAGTTTGTCTTCATTCATACCCATCAAAACAGTAACTCCTTTTATAGGAGAATTTTCTTCATCTTTTATAGGGGCTGAAACCACAACTCTTTTTGCACCAGCGACTATATGAGCCTGCGCCTTTTCACTTGAAGTAAATAAACCAGTAGATTCTACAACCACATCAATATCCAATTTTCCCCAAGGTAAATGTGTAGGATCTTTTTCGCTTATATACTGTACTCCGTCCAATGTGTATTTACTTTGACCATAAACACTATCGAATTTTAATAAATAAGAGACATTCTCCAATGATGTGAGATCATTTACCGCAACAATTTCTATATTTTCATTTTCTTTTGCAACTTTATAAAATGCACGGCCGATACGACCGAAGCCATTGATAGCTACTCTAATTTTTTGTCCATTTGTTTTCATATGACTTAAATTGTAACACTTTTACAAATTTTCTTCACCACTCCAGGACCTTGATAAATCAATCCTGTAATTATTTGAATAAGATCTGCACCAGCATCAAATTTTTCTTTGGCAGTTTCTGGAGACATAACACCTCCACAGCCGATTATTGTAAATCTCTTACCATAAAGAACCCTTGTATTTCTTATAAGCTCAGTTGAGGGATGAAAACATGGTTTTCCACTCAAGCCACCACAATATCTATCTGGAGCCTCTTCTCTAACATCCAAATCTGAATAATCTTTATTTAAATTCCCTATAATAACTCCATTTATATTGTTTTTATCGATAATATCTAGAAGTTTTTTGAATTCATCCCATGCTATGTTTATCGGCATTTTTATATAAATTGGTTTTGAACAAGGTATCTTTTTTATAGCGATAAGTAATCTTTCTAAAAGAGAGGGATTTGTAAAAGCTTCACCTCCAAAAGAATTTGGGCAAGAAATATTTAAAGTATAATAATCACCAACATTTTCTTCATTTAATCTTTTAAAAGAATAAACATAATCTTCTATGCCAGCTTCTATAGGAACAGATTTTTCATCATTTGTTCTAGCAATACTTATACCCAAAACAAAAGGATCTTTGCCATTAAATCTTTTTTGAGATCTATACTTCTTTATTCTTTCAATTATTTTTTCTACACCATCATTTCTTAATCCTTTATTTACCAAAATACTTTTTGATTTTGGAAGTCTTATAAGACGAGGAGCAGGATTTCCAGCACAAGGTCTAGCGGTGACAGAGCCTATTTCTTCACCAGCCAAACCTATACTAGGAAGTATATTCATAAGGCGAGCATTATAATCAAAACCAGCAGAAAGAAGTATAGGGGTTCTGTATTTTATTCCATCTACAGTCTTTGATATATCCTTGCCCCTATAATTGTATAATAAAGATATTTTAAACCTTCCCAAGGCCCATTTCCCAGCCAATTCTCCATAAGAAACCATAAAATCATGTATTTTTTCTGGATCAAATTTGAACAAAATCGGTTTAATAATATTTTTATATATCATAATTTAAATAGTATATCACCTTTTTTTAACATATAATGAGAGATAAGAACAATACTATTATCTAATACAATGGAAAAATTAAGTGATTCAGAATTAATAAGACTATATATTGAAGGCAATACAAAAGCCCTTGATGGCATAATAAATAGATATACAAAAATCCTATATAGATTTATTTTTAATCTTACAAAAGATGAAAATATTTCTTATGATATCGTTCAAGAAACTTTTATTAAAGTTTGGAAAAATATAAAGAAATTTGATACGGATAAAAATTATAAAACTTGGCTTTTTACAATTGCCAAAAGAACCACAATAGATTATTTAAGGAAAAGAAAAGATATAAATTTTTCAGAAATTATAAATGACAATGATACTGATTTTGAGGAAAAAATAATAGATGAAGAATTATTACCTGATGAAATATTTGAAAAAGAAGAATGGAAAAATATTCTGAAAGAAGCATTTGAAAAAATTTCCTTAGAAAATAAAATGATTATCTTATTGCACAATAATGAAGAAATGACCTTTGAAGAAATATCTCAAATAATCGAAAAACCTTTAAATACAGTAAAAAGCCTGTATCATCGTTCCCTAATAAATCTTAGAAAAATAATAGAATCAAATAATGCACCAAAATAGCATCGATATACGTATATATAAGTATGAGAAAGAATTATAATCAAATATTTCAAGAAATATCAAAAGTCGATATTTCAGAAAAAATAGAAGTAAATATTATAAATAAAATACATAAACTAGAAAAAAATAGACTTTTTGCAAAGCAAATCGCCTATTCTTCTATTTCTATACTTTCTCTAATCGGTATTGTATATAGTGGTATTTATGCATTAAATGAATTGGCTTCTTCTGGTATATATGAATATTTTTATCTGATTATTACAGATATAGAAATATTAAATTATTGGAAGGAATTGACTTATTCTATAGCTGAATCATTGCCACTATTTGGTATAACCATTTGCTTGACAGTCTTTGCAATATTTCTATGGTCAATATCAAAGACAAGCAAAATACAGATTTTCAAGAATGCTTTAGCATAAAAATTAATAAATAATTTAAAAAACATGATATTAGATATAAAAAAATTAACACAATCAAAAAATTTTAAAGCAATAATGGCAATAATCCTAGCTTTGATTATATTATCAGGAGTATTTCAGGCTGGAGTTTTGTTTGGCTTTAGTAAAGCCTCTTTCCTATCAAATTTTGGTGACAATTATTATAGAAATTTTGGAGAAAATGGAAATTTTATGGGATATAAAATGGGTAAAGGAATGATGTTTAGAAATGAATTTTATGGCGGTCATGGAGTTATCGGTAAAATAATAAAAGTTGATTTGCCAAATATAATAGTATTAGGAAAAGACAATGTAGAAAAAATAATAGTAACAAATGCCAGCACAACAGTTCATCAATTTAGAGATGTATCATCTACAGACAAATTGGCAATTGATCAAATAATAACCGTATTGGGAAATCCAGATGAAAAAGGACAAATACAAGCCAAATTTATAAGAATAATGCCAAGTAATATAAATATGCCAATGATGAATGGTGTAGATATATTCTTCAACGATACATACAGCAGCTCAACAAAATCAAAAATATAATAATATGAAAAAAATTAAACACTTTATAAAAACAAGAAGAATATTGAGTGTTACTATAGCTATTATTGTATTGATATTAGGATATTGGATATATTCAAAATACACATCTAGTACAGGAACAAATACCTATATATTTGCAAAAGCTCAGATAAAAGATGTTGTATCCTCTATTACAGGAACAGGTCAAATATATGCATCAAGCCAATTGGACATAAAAAGCAAAGTTTCTGGGGATATAGTTTATCTAAATACAAAAGCAAATGGAACTCAAATAACGAAAGGCACCTTAATAGCTCAAATAGATTCAACAGATGCTCAAATAGATTTGGAAAATGCCAGAATATCTTATGAAAAAACAATCAAAAAAGCAGATGCTCCGACATTACTTCAATCACAAACAGCATTGAACACTGCAATATTAAATAATAAAAAATCTTATGATGAAGGGTTAAATAGTATTACAGATACATTGGTTGGATTACCCACAATCATGAATGGAATAAATAATATTATTTATGATAATAGTGGATATTTATTGGAATCAAATATAAGAGTACTTGGACAAACAGCATTGGATTACAAAAACACAGCCGGAGCGGTTTTTGACAAATCAAAAAACAGTTACAATTCCCTTCTAATAAAATACAAAGATATTTCTAGAAATAGTTCAACTTCCACAATAGAATCATATGTATCCGATACATATCAAACAGTAAAATATATATCAGATGCTTTGAAAAGCTTACAAAATGCAGTTGAATATGTGAGAAGTATAAAAAATGATAGCTCAGGAAATACTACAGCAAATAATATAGCCACATGGACAAATACCATAAATTCAGATTTGAGTAATTTACTTTCTTCAAAAAACAATATAACTAGTACATATACAGATATAGCACAAAAAAATGCTGATTTGATAAAAGTACAAACTGGAGCCGATGAATTGGATATAGAATCTCAATTATTATCATTAAGACAAAAAGAAAATAATTATCAAAATTATTTCATAAGAGCACCATTTGATGGACTTCTAGCAAGACTTTCTGTAAAAGCAACAGACAGTGTCAGTTCAGGAACAATTATAGGAACATTGGTTTCATCTCAAAAAATATCAATTATCACTCTAAATGAAGTAGATGTAGCAAAAGTAAAAGTTGGTCAAAAAGCAAAATTAAAATTTGATGCTATAGACGGACTTGTAATGGATGGAACTGTCACAACGGTAGATTTGGTAGGAACAGTATCACAAGGTGTTGTAAATTATAATGTAGAAATAACACTAGATAATCAAGATGAAAGAATAAAGTCTGGAATGAGTGTAAGCGCAGAAATAATAATAGACACAAAAAATTCTGTACTTACAGTTCCAAATAGCGCAATAAAAAATCAAGGTAAAAATCAGTATGTAGAATTATTTGCAGGTTCATCTACTACCCCACCAATTCAAAAAAAAGTAATTACAGGAATATCAAATGACAATATAACAGAAATAGTACAAGGTCTAAATGTTGGCGATCAAGTAGTAGTAAGAACAATATCTGGAACTATTGCAAAAACAACAACAAGTCTATTTGGTGGTAATACAGGAGCATCTAGAAACACCACAGCAGGTAGCGCGACAAGAGCACTTAGAAATTAAAGATATGATAAAAATACAGAATGTAACAAAAACCTATCAAAGTGGAGATACAAGTTTCCAAGCTCTAAAAGAAATAAGCTTTGAAGTAAATGAAGGAGAATTTATAGCCATAATGGGTCCTTCTGGATCAGGAAAATCTACTTTAATGCATATTCTAGGAGCTTTGGACACACCAACTAGTGGAAAATATTTTCTAGACAATAAAGACGTATCAAAAATGTCCGATGATGAGCTCGCTGATATTCGTAGAGATAAAATAGGCTTCGTATTCCAAGCTTTCAATCTTTTACCAAGAGCCACAGTTATGAGAAATGTTATGCTTCCCCTTGTGTATGAAGGTATTAAATCAGAAGAAAGAGAAGCTAGAGCAAAAGAAGTTTTGATTTCTGCGGGATTGGATGAGGGTCATTTCAAACATCTATCAAATCAATTATCAGGAGGCCAAATACAACGCGTGGCCATAGCAAGAGCCTTGGTAAATAATCCCAAAATAATACTAGCCGATGAACCTACAGGAAATCTAGATTCAAAAACTGGAGAAATAGTTCTGGGAACCTTTCAAAAACTAAATAAAGATTTGGGTAGAACCATTATTCTAATCACCCATGAACAAGATGTAGCTGAACATGCAGAAAGAATAATACATATAAAAGATGGAACAATACTCAGTGATTCAAAAAAACATTCACGTAGAATTATAGAACATAAAGAAAAATAAAATGACAACATTAGATATAATTCAAGAAACATATTCTGCCCTCTCAGCAAATAAAGTAAGATCAGGACTTACAATGCTTGGAATAGTGATAGGAATAAGTTCTGTTATCGCAATGGTTTCTATAGGACAAGGTGCTCAAAATACAATACAGTCAAATATACAATCCATAGGCTCAAATCTAATACTTATAAGTCCTGGTGTTCAAAGAGGCCCAGGATCTCAAGTAAGCTCTGGGCAAGGATCTGCAAAAAGTCTTACTCAATCAGATGCAGACGCCATATCAAAAGAAATAACATCCATAAAGGCTGTTTCTCCAGAATTATCTGGAAGATATCAAGTTATAAGTAAGGGCAAAAATACCAATACATCAGTATTGGGAAGTACCCCAAGTTATCCAACCGTAAGAAATGTAGAAATCGATGAAGGAAGTTTTATTACAGATCAAAATATAAAAAGCCTTTCAAAAATAGCAGTTATAGGTCCCACTGTAAGAACAGATCTTTTTGGAGAAGGTGCAGATGTTATAGGACAAACAATAAGAATAAAAGGTATAGAATTTAAAATAGTTGGTGTCACAAAAGCAAAAGGTGGTACAGGTTTTAGTAATCAGGATGATATTGTTTTCATTCCATTAAGCACAGCCCAAAGATATCTTGTAGGAGATCAATATGTGACTTCAATAAGTGTTCAAGCTGAAGATTCAAACTCTATGTCAGATGTACAACAACAAATAACCGATTTATTGATGGCAAGACATAATATAAAAGATTCTACGGCAGTAGATTTTAGTACATTCAATCAAGCAGATATTGTGGCTGCAGCATCTAGCGTAACTCAAACTTTTACGATTCTTCTTGGCGCAGTAGCCGGAATATCACTTTTGGTAGGTGGCATAGGTATTATGAATATGATGCTCACAACAGTAACAGAAAGAACAAAAGAAATTGGTTTGAGAAAAGCTATAGGAGCAAAAAGAAAAGATATAAATATTCAATTTCTAGCTGAAGCAATTTCTTTAACATTTACAGGGGGATTTATAGGAATAATATTGGGATGGTCAATCTCTGCCCTAATATCTTATACCGGAATACTTCAAACAAGTGTATCTATAGGATCAATACTTTTGGCCTTTGGTGTTTCTGCCTTTATTGGTATAATATTTGGATATTATCCGGCTCGTCGAGCTTCGCGACTAAATCCAATAGAAGCATTAAGATATGAATAAAACAAAAATTGTAATAGTTGGAGGAGGTTTTGGTGGTGTATATACAGCAAAATATCTTTATAAATTATTAAAAGATAATGTTGATATAACTATTATAAACAAAAACAATTATTTTCTATTTACTCCATTATTACATGAAGTAGCCACAGGAGGTTTGAGTCCAAAAAGCATAGTAGAATCATTGAGAGAAATATTTAGAGGTACTTCAATAAATTATGTAGAAGATACAGTAAATGAAATAGACAGAAATGAGAAAATAGTAAAAACAAATAAAACAAATTTCAAATATGATTATCTTGTATTATCACCAGGAGCAGAAACAAATTATTTTAATACTCCAGGAGCCCAAGAAAACACATTTACATTAAAAAATCTAAACGATGCAATAACATTAAGAAATCATATCATTGATACCTTTGAAAAAGCAGTAATTAAAAAGGATTCAAAAATGCTTTCTTTTGCAATAATAGGCGCCGGAGCAACCGGAGTAGAACTTGCTAGTGAACTTATAGAATATTTGAAAGATACTTTTTATATATATTATAGTAATACAGGTTTTAGAAGAGAAGATATAAAAGTAACCCTGATTACAAATACCTCAGAAATAATAGGTCAATTCCCTATCGCAATGCGCAATATAGCAATGAATACATTGAAGAAAATCGGTATAGAAATAATGACAAATGCAACAGCGACAAATATAGAGCCAAACAATATAAAATTCTCTGATGGAAAAAATTTACAGGCACATACCATAATCTGGGTAGCCGGAGTAAAACCATCATTAAATCAAATAAAAGGTATAGAAATAGGACCCAAAGGAAGAATAGAAACAAATGAATTTTTACAAAGCAAAAATAATTCTGAAATATTTTCTCTAGGAGATGCGGGTGGTTCATTCCCCATGCTAGCCCAAATAGCCGTACAACAAGCAAAAACAGTAGCCTCAAATATAAATAAATTAATTTTGAATAAAAATAATGCTAAATTAGAAAAATTCTCAACAAATATTAAAGGACTATTGATATCATTGGGACAATTAAAAGCAATTGGTGATTTTAAAGGATATACAATAAGTGGACCTTTTATGTGGTTTATTTGGAGAACAATTTATCTTTTTAATTTTAATTCATGGAAAAAAAGATTTGAAATAGTAGTAGAATGGACAATAAATCTATTTTATCCTAGAGATATAAATATACTAAAATAAATTAAATTTTATTTTCTAAAGAAAGAGAATCAGCTCCATTTATAAATATAGAGACAAGAGCTACAAAAATACCAAAATCCCTCACAGCAATAGTATCATATCCAAGACTAAATATAATACCCAACATATGAATAGCTAGTATTAATGATGAAATTCTCACAAAAAAACCAAGTAATAACAATAAGCCAAGTATCACCTCCATAAAACCGTTGAGATAAACGAAAGTGATTTGACTAAGACCAAACATACTTATCCAATCAGGCAAAAAACTTGTCCACATTTCTGGATGAAGTAATTATTGAGAACCAAACCATAATATAACAATAGATATACCAAACCTTAAAATACTAGGAGAATAAATTTTATAATTATTCATTTAAATTAGAAATAGATTATTTTATCAAAACACCTATATCAAATCCGGCCAATTCACTTGCTGGTCTTTTTTGTCCGCCATGCTGACCATTGAAAGCTGCAGAACCATCTTTTCCACAAATAGATAGAATAGCCTTTGATCCTCCTGGATGTTTGTTTATCCATTGAGTAAGATCGTATACTTTATTGTTTATAGCACTCCAACAATCAGTAGCTACAGTATGCTTTGAAACATCAGCAATGGTATATGACTTTACTGAGCTAGATTGAGTACTAGTAGAAATAGGAGTTTTTCCTGTTGTAGAAGTAGAATTTACTGTTGTTGTTATGGTTGTTGTAGCACTTTGATCTGTATTATCTTCTATTGTATTTGTCTTATTTTTTGAAAAAATTACAAAACCACCAACTGCAATAACGATCAAAATTAATATTACTAAAACTACTTTTGAATTTGACATGAAATATTTATATAAATTTATCTAATATGACACATATTATAAATGAAAAAAATCAATAAATCCACAATAACGAAAAATCCGCCCGTGGGGAGCAGATTTTGAGTGCAAAGAAAGATTTGACCGTTTTTCAACAAAGAATCTCGACAAACTTTCTATGCACATAACCAGAAATGAAACATTCAAATTCATCTGCTGGACTAAAGCTTGGAAAAGAAAATTGGCATCCCTTTTCCATCTGTAAGTTCAGTCTATCGGGATCTGAACTTATGGCGACATGAACTTCGGCACAAGAACCTGCAATCGCGGCTGGCATAACAACATCGTATGTATTGCCATCCGGCAGATAATCATCCCAAAGAATAATGTCAAAAGTTCTAAAGCTTATCAAATCAAGAACTTCAGAGTTTGTTTGTGCATAATGCGCTTCCCATTCAATATCCCGAAAATCTCCTCTTAAGACCTCGAGGAAATGTCTGAATATTCTGATTGAGAGTCGATCATCCTCCACCAAAAGCAGGTCGATCTTTTTCATCTCGTATAAGATTAAACCAAAATGAAGATAGTATCAAGATATGTATTGACCCATCTTATATCCCAACCAAATACCCAAAATACCACCCATAGCACCAAATATTATAGATTCGAAAGAAAAAGATGAAGCTCCCCAAAATAAAGGCAAAGAACCACCTATATATGATCCAATAGTCATACCTATGTATATTAAAGTTTTTGAAGACATTTATTTATTTTTATAGAAAATTTTCTCTTGTTTATTAAAATGTTCCAATGAATATGATAGCATTATTCTCGGCATTTTAGATGCATTTTTATCAAGAAATTCTTTTTCTATATCTTTTGATATATTTTTACCAATTTCTCTAAGCATCCATCCTACAGCCTTATGAATAAGATCATGCTTATCATTTAATAATATCTCTGCTATAGCAAAAGTGTCTTTATATTCTTTTTTATAAATAAAATAATGGGTTGAAATTATTGAAATTCTTCTTTCCCAAAGATTTTTTGAAATAGCCAGCTTATAAAGTATGCTTCTATCCTTTTCAAACAAATAATCACCCAAAATATATCTAGCGCTAGTATCGACCAAATCCCAATTATTTATATATTTTGTGTTTTTTAAATAAAA
>CAYTNX010000003.1:0-10923 GCA_964439365.1 uncultured Candidatus Saccharibacteria bacterium
AATCTTATTTCTCAAAACTGCTGTATTTGCTATCTTTTTGGGCACAGATACAGCAAATCTGCTGCTATTTTTTGTCTTTAAAAATCTAATTATAAAGAAATTTGTATAGCAAAAATCTCCTTTTTGGATAATTTCTTTAAAAAGTTCAGTAGAAATCCTCTTTGTTTGAGGGAGCATATTTATACAGCAATTCTCTTACGACCCTTTGTTCTGCGTCTTTTTAGAACATTTCTGCCTGAAGAAGACTTTGTTCTAACAAGGAATCCATGTGTTTTTGAGCGCTTTCTTTTCTTTGGTTGATATGTAAATGACATAGTTTTAACACTATACATCACAGCAAGAAAAAATTCAAGGATTTTAATTTTAATCATTTAAATTAATTTAATTTGAAATAAAAATTCAAAAAAAGAATTTTTTGATTGAAAATTTAGTAGTCCACAGCTTATCAACATATTTATATACTTTCCACAAGTTTTTTATTTTATAAACAAGTATATAATTTACCCCATGAAAGATTATAGCGAATTATGGAATAGAGCATTAGTAGATATTGAATTAGCTGTATCTCAAGCAAATTTTTCAACTTGGTTCAATGATACATATATAGTAAAGATAGAAGAGGGTATTATTTATCTTGGTGTTCCAAATTCTTTTATACAACAATGGCTATACAAAAAATTTCATAATACTATTTTAAGAACCCTAAGACAGCTGGATGAACAAATAAGAGCCCTAGAATACCTAATCACCAAAGAATCAGACAGAAAAAAGCTTGTTGAAAAAAAGGCGGCTCAGTTTAGCCCTACTATATCAATGCCTTTGCAGGATTTTTATATAAACAAAGACGACAATCTCAATCCGAGATATATCTTTGAAAGTTTTGTTGTGGGTCCATTCAATGAACTTGCTCATGCAGCATCAAAAGCAGTTGTAAAAAACCCAGGAGGAACATACAATCCACTATTTATATATGGAAATACAGGACATGGAAAAACACATCTAATACAAGCAATAGGGAATCATATCAAAAAAGATTTTCCTCAAAAAAAGGTCTTTTACTTAACCTCTGAAAGATTTGGTTCTGAATATTTCTCTTCATTACAGTCAAACACGGCTCAGAAATTTAAAGAAAAGTATAGAAAATACGATGTGATTATTATGGATGATATTCAATTCTTATCAAGTAAAGAAAAATTCCAGGAAGAATTGTTCCATCTTTTTGAAACATTTCATCAATCAAACAGACAATTAGTCTTTTCATCTGATAAACATCCAAATTTTATACCCGGCCTTGAGGATAGATTGAAATCAAGATTTAGTGCGGGAATGATAATAGACATTCCTGCTCCAGATCATGAGTCTAGAGCAGCCATACTAAAAGCAAAAAGCTTGAGTAATAATATAGACTTGGACCCAGAAATAGTTGATTTTTTGGCTTCAAATATAGAGAGTAATGTAAGAGAGCTTGAGGGAACAATAAACGCTATTGTTTGCCAAACCCAATTAAAAAACAGACCTCTAACTCTTATAGAAATTAAAAATCTAATAAAAAATAGTTCAAAACCAAAGAAAAACATATCTGTTAAAGATGTTATAAAACTGATTACTGATTTTTATAATATAAGTGAAGATATGATTTTTGAAAAAACTAGAAAAAAAGAAGTTGTAAAACCAAGACAGGTGATAATGTATATTCTACGAGAAGATTTTAATATATCTTTTCCTTCAATAGGTGAGAAGCTGGGTGGAAGAGATCACACTACCGTTATTCACTCTTGTGAAAAAATAAAGGAGGATTTAAAAAATAATTCTTTATTGATGAGTGAAATATCACAAATAAGAGCAATGATGTGATTTAATTGTTAATAAGTACATAGAATAATCTGTGGAAAAGTTGTTAGATAATGTGAATTAAATTTAATAAGTAACGATTTTAAAAAACAAAATGAAAACTTATAAAAAAATATCCAAAAGTAATCCACAGTTATCAAATAATTTAATGGCCAATAATAAGTGTTTTATAGAGTTATAACCATATCCACAGGACTAATAGTAATAATAAGTATTTATATATAAAAAAGAACTAAAATGAAAATAGAATGTGTACAAGAAAAAATTAAAGAGGCAATAGAACTTACAGAGAGGGTAGCGGGTAAGCATATGACCCTACCAGTACTTTCTTGTATTCTATTGGATGCTTCATCAAAAACTAGTTTGATTGTTAAATCAACAAATATAGATTTGGGTATAGAAGTTTCTATTCCTGCAAAAATAGAAGAAAATGGTATTGTGGCAGTACCTGCTCAAGTAATCAATTCCTTCTTAAATGGTCTTATGGGCGATGAAAAGAGTATAAAGTTATCTACAGAGCAAAACAATATAAAAATATCTACAAACAAAGGTTCTGGGCTTATAAAGACCATGCCAGCAGATGACTTCCCAAGTATTCCAAAGGTTCAAGGAGACAATTCATTTTTTGTGAACGGTTCAGATTTTGCTAGAGGATTAAAATCTGTTTGGTATAGCTCATCAATATCAAATATCAAACCAGAACTCTCAAGTATTTATGTGTATTGTGAAGGTGAATTTGTTGTTTTCGTTGCTACAGACTCATTTAGATTGGCAGAGAAGAAGTTAAAAATTAAAAAGAGTAAGGATTTTGGTCAAATATTAATACCTTTTAAAAATATTCCGGAAATAATAAGAACATTTGAATCTGTAAATGAAGAAATTGAAATAAATATGGATAAAAATCAAATTTCTTTAAAATACAATGGTATATATCTTGTTTCTAGAGTTGTTGATGGAGTTTTTCCTGATTATAAGCAAATTATTCCAAAAACAAATAGCACAGAGGTTGTGGTTTTAAAACAAGACTTATTGAATGCATTAAAATTATCAAATATTTTTTCTGACAAATTTAATCAGGTAAATTTTAAAATAAATCCAATAACCAAAAAGTGTGAAATAAAAACAAAAAATAATGATATTGGAGAAAATGATATAAGTTTGGATGCCGTAGTAACAGGGGAGCCAATAGAAATCAATTTTAATCACAAATATATAATCGACTGCTTTCAATCTATAGATTCAGATAGTGTAACCCTATATTTTAATGGATTAAATAGACCAATGGTTATTTTGCCGGTTTCTGATAATTCATTTAGATATCTTGTTATGCCAATGAATAGATAATATGAAATTAGTTGGAGAATTTTTGGACAAATTCAAATCTCAAGCAGTTAAAGAAATTCAAAAAAGAACAACTCTTTTGAATATAATTAAAAAAAATATAAATGAGGATATTCCAATAGAGAATATCTCTATAAAAAATGGTTTAGTGACATTAAATACAAAACAAATAGTAAAAAATCAGATTTTTATTAAGAAAGATAAGATTTTGAAGGAAATATCAAAATATTTTAATGATATTAAAGATATAAAGTGATTATTTTGCTATCAAAACATCAACAGTTGCCTCTGCTTTATTGAATACAGCATCATAAGACACAACCTTTATTATATTTTTATCATTAAGACCTCCAATATCACTAGGTGTAAAGCTTAATGTATAAGGATCTCTGTCATTGCTAGAAATATATTTGTTGTTTATATATAAATCAGATTTTCTAAGAGGATATTTTCCAATAGATCCGATTTTCACAATTACTCTAGAAGAAGAATTTATAGATTCATTTTCTTTTGGATATATTATTGTTGTTTTTGGCTGACTTTCTAATGTGTGAATATCGTCAGCTTCTCTTGGAATTTCTACACTTGATGTTTCTGTGAAGGTTGGATTTGCTTGCTGATAGTTTTTAAACCAATTTCTAACTCCATATTCCCAATAATCAAATTGAGAATCCTTATTTGCTTCTTTAGGAATATCTCCTCTGGGATTATCTTTATCAACCCAGTAAAGTATGGTGTGTACATTTGGGAAAACCATTTCTTGTTGAGTTTCTGGGGGTGTGAGTTTTGTGGCTACTTTTTTTGATATAGTATCTATTTTGTATGATATTCCACCTTTCCAAATACCTCTAAGTACAGGTTTCAAGTCGTCTGATTCTGGGTCCGGGCTTTTGAATGTTTCTTTTGGTAATGAATCATTTATTTCAGACATGAAAGCTCCCCATACAGGTGTGATTATCAAGCCCGCAACCTTTTTGTCCATGGGAGAGTTGTCGTTTTTACCAGCCCAAGCACCAACAACTATATTTGGAGTGTATCCCATAATCCAAACATCGCGAAAATCATTTGTTGTACCAGTTTTTACTGCTACTTGTCTGTCTAGATGATTTACTATTGGTGTAAGTGTATCCAGTCTTACTTTTGGATCAGATAGAATGCTAGTTATTTGTCTTGCTGGTTGAGAAGGGATAGCTTGAACAGGATTATTTTCTGCTTCCTCCAAAACTTTTCCATTGGCATCCTCAACCCTCAATATTGCTCTATAAGGATTTCTTATTCCATCATTAGCAAATACTCCATATGCACTAGTTAATTCAAGTAGAGAGACTTCTCCGCCCCCTAGAACAAGAGTCAGTCCGTATCTATTTGGATCTTTTAAGCTTGTTATTCCCATTGCTTCAGCTGTGCTTATAGAATCTTTAATTCCAGCTAGGTATAAAGCTTTTACTGCGGGTATATTTCTAGAATGAGCAAGAGCTTCTCTTATTGTTTCTGGTCCTTCAAAATTATCATCATAGTTTACTGGTGAATAACAAACCTTTTCTGGATCATCAGTTGGGTTTTTTGGTTTTCCATCAACAGTACAGTTTGTTGAAAATTCTGTTTTTACATCAAAGAGAACTGTTTCAGGTGTAAATCCTTTCATGAAAGCTGTAACATATACGAATGGTTTAAATGTTGACCCAGGCTGTCTATAAGCTGTAGCAATATTAAAATTTCCTTGTATTTTTTTATCAAAATAATTTCTTGAACCAATCATAGCAAGAATATCTCCGCTTTTAGGATCTATTGCCACCATTGCGGTGTTGCTTGCATTAAATGATGATTCTAGGGTTGGGGCAAAATTTGTAATTACTTTTTCAGCTTTTTCTTGATAATCATAATTTAATGTTGTTGTTACTTTTAAACCGCCTTCCTCTACAATATCTTCTCCGTATTTTTGAATTAAATAGTCTTTTACAAAAAGAGAGAAGTGGGGGGCTCTTATGCCAGTATTATTTTTTTGTAAAAATACAACATTTTCTTTTAGAGCAGCAGAATACTCATCTTTTGTAATAAAATTATTTTCAAGCATTTTCTGCAATACAAGCTTTTGTCTCAAATCCAATTTGTCTTTATTGGGTCCATAAGGTGAATAAAATGTTGGTGCTTGTGGTATCGCAGCAATATAAGCCGCTTCAGACAAGGTCAAATCTTTTGCTGATTTTCCAAAAAATGTTTGACTTGCTTCTTGAACGCCATAAACACTACCACCATAAGGTGTTTCATTTAGATATGTGTTGAGAATTTGATCTTTTGTTAAAACCTTTTCTAGTTTTATGGCCAATATCCACTCTTTAAGTTTTCTTGTTATGGTTTTGTCTTTTGTTAATACGGCATTTTTTATAACCTGTTGGGTTATCGTAGATCCTCCTTGTGTAAGTCCTGATCCAGGGGTTAGATTTGCTAGTATAGCTCTCAATATTGCTGTTGGTTTTATTCCAAAATGCTGATAAAACTCATTGTCCTCAATAGCTATTGTTGCGTTCTTTATATTTCTAGAAATATCTTCAAATGGAATAATGGTTCTTTTTGCTTCATTGTGAATATCATAGAGAAGTATTTCTCCGGTTCTATCATATATTTTTGTTGATTGAGCCACTTTTCTTGCTTCAAAAGCGCTTAAATCGGGTATTTGTAGTGTTGCAAACCAAATAATAGCCATGCTTGAAACTATTAAACCTAGGGATACAGTTAGTATTATTAGTGGTTTAAGCAATTTCCAAGCTATTGTATTGAAGAACTTCTTTCTTCTAGACATTTCGAAATTTTATCATAAATATGTTACATTACATAGTACATAAATAATATTAAACACATGTTTGGACTAACAAAACAATCAATAATAACTAATGAAAAAGACATAGAGGAATTCCTAACTAGGGGAGTAGAGGCTATTTTTCCTAATAAAGATTTTTTAAAGAGTAAATTGATCAAGGGTGAAAGATTAACTTTCTATTTGGGTGTTGATCCCACAGCAAAAACATTGCATTTAGGTCATGCTATTCCACTAAAAAAATTGGGTGAATTACAAAAACTCGGTCATCAAATAATATTTTTGATTGGTGATTTTACCGCAATGATAGGTGATCCTACAGATAAAACAGCAGCAAGAAAAAAATTGACCAAAAAAGAGGTTTTGGAAAATTGTAAAAATTATAAAGAGCAGGCATCAAAATTTATTTCTTTTTCTGGTTCAAATAAGGCTATTCTAAAATTCAATTCATCTTGGCTTGAAAAAATGAATTTTTCAGATGTTTTGGAATTGGCTTCTCTTATGACTGTTGATCAAATGCTAAAAAGAGATATGTTTGCTCGTAGAACAGAAGAAAATAAACCAATATATATTCATGAATTTATGTATCCTCTAATGCAAGGATATGATTCTGTGGCTATGAATGTTGATGGGGAAATAGGTGGAAATGATCAAACCTTCAATATGCTGGCCGGAAGAGATTTGCTTAAAACTCTAAAAAATAAAGAAAAATTTGTTATTGCTACAAAATTACTCACAGATTCTTCTGGTAAAAAAATGGGAAAAACAGAGGGTAATATGGTAAATCTAAGTCAGTCCCCAGAGGATATGTTCGGTAAAATTATGAGCTGGGCAGACGATCTCATTGTTCCTGGCTTCGAAATCATCACCAATATTTCATTGGATGAAATTCAGTCTATAAAAAATCAATTAGCTTCTGGTTCAAATCCAAAGGAATTCAAAATGAAATTGGCAAAAGAAATAGTTTCTCAAATTCATGGTTCTTCTGCGGCAGAAAAAGCATTGAATTCTTTTGAAAAAACTTTTTCAAAGGGAGAATTGCCAGATGATATTATGCAAATTGAAATTCCTCATGGCTCACATATAAAAGATACTCTGATCAAAATGGGTATTGTAAGTTCTAATGGAGATTGGAGACGTCTTATAGAGGGAAGGGCTGTTTCTGTTGTTGGTTCTGATGAGATTGTAGAGGATTCAAATGTAAAAGCAGAAAAAGATATAATTTTGAGAATTGGAAAAAAGAGATTTGTTAAATTTAGTGTTAAGTAGTTTTGTTGATATGTGATGGGGAATGTGGCGAACAAAAAAGGACCCGAAGGTCCTTTTTTGTTCGCCTACTATTCCTCCCATTTATCCCCGAAAGGATCTACCTCATCATCATCCAGATTTCCATCATCTTCATCATCTCCCAATAAATCCTCATCATCCAATACTGGATCAGCATCCACAACTTTTACTTCATCATCAAGAAGTATTTCTTTTTCTTGCTCATCATTATTTTTTTTATTTGACACACTCGCTTTTCCTTTTGTTTTTGGCATATTTGTCTAAACTTATTAAATAATATTTTTTAGATTTCATATTTGTAACAAAACTACAAAAATTTTGCAAATTATTCTAATTGTGGATAACTTTATTTATATGAGCTTGGCATGTTATGGCTACAGCTATCGCATCATATTCATCATCCAAAACATTATTTTTCTTTATTTTTTGAGGCAATTTTACAAGAAGAGGAATCATTTTGATTATTTGATTTTTATCACTTCCTCCATGTCCAGTAACAGCTAGTTTTATTTGTGGGGGAGAATATTCATATATAGGTATTTCTTTGAGGCTGGCTTCATAAGAGATTACACCCCTTGCTTCTGCTACTTTCATAGCAGTTTTTTGATTTTTTGTTATAAACAAAGACTCTATGGCCATGGCTTTTGGTTCATATTCTTTTATTATTTTATTTATTTTTTCACCAACATCTTTTAGTCTTTTGTGAAAATCATCTTTAGGATTTGTAGAAAAACATTCAGAATAAATAAGAGATTTATCTTCTAAAATAGCTATGCCAATTCGATCATATCCTGGATCTATTCCTAAAATTTTCATTTATTTAAAAACTATTCAGCATTTGTAAAAACATCCTGAACCTCATCGTTTTCTTCAAGTTCTTCAACAAGTGATTGAAGTTTTTCTATATCAGAATCTTCGAGGGGCATTGTGGTTGTCGGAACAATTCCTTCTGGTCCTTTTGTAAAAGCCCATGAAGCACTACCAGGGGAGGCAAGTTCAGATCCATGTTTTGCCAAAATCGCTTTTATTTCTTGAGCAGCTTTATTTCTATTGTCTGTAAGAGCTTCTATAAGTATTGCTACACCACCAGGACCATATGATTCATAGGTGATATTTTCCATTTGAGCACTATTGTCTGTAGTAGCTTTTTTGATAGCTCTTTCAATTGTGTCATTTGGCATATTTTCTTTTTTCGCTTTTTCTATTGCAAGAGCCAATCCAGGAGATCTTAGATTTCCTCCTGCTTTTTTTGCTTCAACTGTTATAAAGCGAACAAGCTTACCAAAAACTTTGCTCTTTTTAGAATCATTTGCCGCTTTTTGATGTTTAATTTTTGAAAATTTATTATGTCCAGACATTTTATTTTTATATTAATTTTTTATAAAAGTTTTGTTGATTTTATACTCAGGTGATTGAAAGCTTTTTCTGTGGCCATTCTACCTTTGGGCGTTCTTTCAAGCAATCCTAATTGTATTAAATATGGTTCATAAACTTCTTCTACTGTGGCTTGTTCTTCCGACAATGCTGCGGATATTGTATTCAAGCCTACTGGTCCTCCATTAAATTTGTTTATTATTGTTTTCAATATATCTCTATCCGCACCATTTAATCCCAATTTATCTATTCCAAGCATTTCTAGGGATTTGTCTACTATTTCTTTTGAAAGTGCACTTTTTTGTATTTGAGCATAATCACGACATCTTTTCAAGAAATAATTTGCTGTTCTGGGCGTAAAACGACTTCTCGATGCTATGGCTTTTATGGCATCTTCATGTATTTCTATGTCTAGTATTTTTGAAGATCTTTTTATAATTTCTCCTATTTCTTCTTCAGTATAAAATTCTAGTTTAAAAACTCCGCCAGAAAATCTAGATCTAAGAGGGGATGAAATCATTGCTATTCTTGTGGTTGCGGCTATTAGTGTAAAAGAGGGGAGTTCTAGCTGAATGGTTCTTGCTGAAGGGCCTTTTCCTATGATTATGTCCAAAACCCCACTTTCCATAGCAGGATACAAGACTTCTTCTATGGCTTTATTTAGTCTGTGTATTTCATCTATAAAGAGAATATCACCATGAGATAAATTTGTAAGTATTGATGCCAAATCTCCAACCTTAAGTATGGCTGGACCAGATGTTACTTTCATTTGTGTTCCCGTTTCTTTTGCTATGAGATGGGCGAGGGTGGTTTTTCCTAGTCCTGGAGGGCCATAAAATAAAATATGCTCAGGAGGATGATTTCTTTCTTGTGCAGCAGTCAAAAGTATATGTAAATTTTCTTTTATAGACTTCTGTCCTATGTATTCAGCCCACTTAGAAGGTCTAAGTGTTTGATCCAAATAACCATTTTCATTCTTTTGATCACCGGATACATCTTTTTCTATTGTTTTAGTTTTACTTGACATATAAGATAAATCATGCTAGCATGTAGTTGTTAGCTTACAGAGTGATTATAGCACTTATCAGATTCATAAATCTCTAAACAATATGGCTTGTTTACTCAAGTCATCTGATGTAGTTTCGAGGACATTCTGGTTTTCACCCCGTGTGTAATACTGGGGTTATCCTTGAGGCTACGTTTAACTTTTGGTGATCGCATTGAAAGTATTGTTTAGAGATTCATGCATCTGATTTTTTATTTCTCTAACTTCTTAACTTCTACTATAAATATTACTACTCTTTGAGTAAAATTCAATTGACACGATAAATTTTATGCTTCCTAACACTAATCTTCGATAGCAATTACTCTTTCAAGCTCGTCAATAGATGTTATACCTTTGAGTATTTTTATAATTCCATCTTGTTTCATTGTAAGTATTCCTTGAGGCGCTGCGGCTTTCTCTATTTCTTCTTCACTTGGATTGTTTTCTATAACCTTATCTATATCTGGAGTTACTCTTATGCCTTCATATATTCCAATTCTTCCTTTGTATCCTGTATTATTACACTTTTCACATCCATTTTCTTCAAAAATATTAGCAGGCATGCTCGGTATTTCATTTTTATCAAATATTGTCTGAAGCACCTCATCAATTTTTCTTTTTGTATCACCTTCGATTGGTATTTCTTTTTTACAGAAACTGCACAATTTTCTTACAAGTCTTTGTGCCAATACAATATTTATTGCGGAACTCATTATTTTTGGATTTATACCCAAGTCTATCAGACGAGGGAATGCTCCGGCAGCACTATTTGTGTGTAGGGTAGAGAATACTAGGTGACCAGTAAGAGAAGAGTTTATAGAAATAGCTGCTGTTTCACTATCTCGAACCTCTCCAATCATTATGATATCGGGATCTTGTCTTAGGGCAGATCTTAATCCATCTAGAAATGTATATCCTTTATCATTTACTTGTGTTTGAACTATTCCAGCCAAATGATATTCGATAGGATCTTCAATCGTTATTATTTTTACTGTAGGATTGTGAACTTTCTTTAGAAAGGCATAAAGTGTTGTTGTTTTTCCAGAGCCGGTAGGTCCTGTGGTGAGTAACATACCATTTGGCTTTTCAATTTCTTTTTCTATTATGGACAAAAGCTTACTAGGTATTCCTAGATTTTCCATAGGAACTCCTATTGATTTTGGATTTAGAACTCTCATCACTATCGATTCGTTATAAGCTCCGGGCAGTA
>CAYTNX010000003.1:10933-14032 GCA_964439365.1 uncultured Candidatus Saccharibacteria bacterium
TATAGATGTTCTTACTTCTATATCCACATCTTTTATATGAACACTAAAGCGACCATCTTGAGAATCTTTTTTAATATTTAATTTTAATCCTGATAGGAGTTTTATTCTTGATAGTAGAAGAGAATATGTTTCTTTATCAAAATTTAAAACATTGACCAATACTCCATCTAGTCTATATCTCAATCTTATATATTCTTCTTCTGGTTCTATATGTATATCAGAAGCTTCTGTTGCAAGTGATCCAGCAAGTATTGTCTCTAGTATTCTAGAAACACGATAGCTTTTGTTCATAGAAAGTGTTTTTTCTAGAACGGATATTATTTCGGGTAAGCCTTTTACTTTTTCTATTATTGCTGATATTTCATCACTAGATATTTCCAAAGATCCAGCTTTGCTTTCATATGCAAAAGAAAGATCTTTATAAGCGTTCCAAGCTTTTTCTAGGCTTGTTGTAGAACATATATTGAGGGTTGGTATATAACCTTTATTTTTTATCCCTTCTATTATTTCAGTTATTTTTGGATTTTCTGGATTTCTTACTGCTACTTTAACTTTCTTATCAACCAATGAAAAAGAAACTATTTTATTTTCTCTGGATGTTTTTTCGTCTATTAATCTAAGAGCATCTGTATTTACTGGGTTTACTGTAAGGTCTACATATTCAATATTGTATTTTGCTGATAGTAATTGTACCAGCTCCTCTTCCTCTCTTTTGTGAAGATCGTTTAGTTTTCTATTTTGTTTGTCCTCGTCAAATTGAATCATTATGTTGATTATTATAACTTGAAAGGGGAAAGTGACATCTATTGACTTTAGCTTTAAATATGATATAATGTATAAATATGAAGCTCTTTGTTATCTGTTTGACGATTTTGTTTGCGGTGTTTCCCAACTCTTCGTTTTCTGCGGATACTGTTTCTGGCTCGGCTCCGGCTGTTGCCAAGAAGCGCAGTATCTGGGGAGATGGAGGAGGCAAGTGGAAATGGGAAAACACTCCTGCGGGTGCATTGCCCGCTTCGAGAATCGGTGTGGTTGAACCACATCATCTTCACACCTCCGACATTTGTGGAGGTGGCGGGTATCGCGAAAGTGGTACCTATGTCTATGTCGCGGAAGTTTACGGACTCGACGGCACTGTGACCAGGACGGTTGTGAAGCAACCGTACAAGTATTCTGGTCAGTATCGTGAAGTTCGTTACTATACGGCTCCCACGGTGGATGATATTCGTGGGTATAGGCTTGTGGGGGTGGTGAGTGGAAATCCATCACCAGTACCTTTCTTCAAGGTGAAGAAGTAAAATCACCATCACAGCGTCGCTTGAGAAAGTGACGCTGTTTTCATTTGTATTTTTTATGATATATTTCCAGTATGAAAACTTTGTTATCTTCTTCTCTTAAAGATACAGAAAAAATAGCCAAAGAATTACTTTCTTCTCTTATTAAGAAAGATGATGAGGCTACTATTGTAGGTCTATATGGTAATCTCGGTTCAGGAAAAACTGCTTTAACAAAGGCCATGGCAAAAGAATTGGGAATAAAAGATCATGTTACTAGTCCAACATTTGTAATAGAAAAGATTTATGATACTCAAAATAAAGATTTTCCTAGACTTGTACATATAGATGCATATAGATTGGACAATGGGGAAGATTTACAAAAATTGGATTTTGAAGAATTGGTTTCAAATAAAAACAATTTAATTGTCATCGAATGGCCAGAAAATATAAAAGATATTTTGCCAGAAAATCATATAAAAATTCACTGTACTTTTTTGGATGAGAATTCTAGGAAATTTGAGATAGAATAATTTATATAAAATGTCAGAAAATATAAAAACAAAAAGATTGGTTTTACTTGATGCTCACGCTATTTTGCATAGGGCTTATCATGCCTTACCAGATTTTGCTTCTGCAAAAGGAGAACCTACAGGAGCTCTATATGGTCTTACTACTATGATTATAAAAATCATAGATGAATTGAAGCCGGATTATTTGATAGCTTGCTATGATCTTCCTGGTCCAACATTTAGAAATGATGTTTATAAAGATTATAAAGCTGGAAGAAAAAAGGCTGAAGATGATTTGATTGCTCAAATGAAAAGATCAAGAGATATTTTTAAGGCTTTGAATATTACTATTTATGATAAGCCGGGTTTTGAAGCTGATGATATGCTCGGAACAATTGTTGAAAAGCTTAAAGAAAATAAAGATATAGAAATAATAATTGCTTCTGGCGATATGGATACATTGCAATTGGTAAATGGTAAAAAAGTACAAGTCTATACTTTGAAAAAGGGAATAAAGGATACAATTATTTATGATGAAAAAGGAGTAAGGGATAGATTTGGTTTTGGACCAGAGCTTCTTCCGGATTACAAAGGTCTTCGTGGTGATCCATCTGACAATATTATTGGAATTGCTGGTATTGGTGAAAAAACAGCTACTATTTTGATATCGACTTTTGGTACTATAGAAAATATTTATAAAGAAATAGAAGCTGGCAATGATAATAAATTCAAAAAAGCTGGTATCACTGATAGAATTTTGAATTTACTTAAAGAGGGAAAAGAAGAGGCTGAGCTTAGTAAAATGCTTGCGACAATACGTCGCGACGCTCCTATAGATTTTTCATTACCTTCAGATTTTAAAAAGAGTTTGGATTTTGAAAAAATATCAACATTGTTTAATGAATTGGATTTTAGAACTTTGGCGAATAGATTTAGATTGGCTATAGGTGAGAAAATGATTGATTCTTCTAGTGCAAATGAAGCGGAAAATAATAAAGTGAAAGTAGAAAATATTCCAGAAGATGAAATAGTAAAAACTTCTATTGCTTTGTGGTTATTAAATTCAAATTTAACAGAGCCTAAAATAGAGGACATAAAAGAATTTGCAAAAACCGATGATTTTTTTAAGGCCAAAGATCTTATTTTTAAAGAATTGGATAAAAGAGGATTGAAAAATGTCTATGAAAATATTGAATTACCGATTGTTCCTATTATAGATAAAATAGAAAAAAGAGGTGTAAAAATAGATAAAGTTTTTTTGAAAAGTCTTTCAGAGTCTTATCATAAAGAATTATCAAAATTAGAAAAGAAAA
>CAYTNX010000004.1:0-13403 GCA_964439365.1 uncultured Candidatus Saccharibacteria bacterium
CCTTTGATGAATCCAAAAGAATAATATCCCCTTCTTTGCCCTCCAAATCTTTTTTCTTCAAAGTAAGCTTTGATTCTGTGTTTGGATTTTCCCCTGCTTCTTTTAAGAAAATCTTTAGAGAGTCTTTTAGCCCAATATCACCATAATGCATAGGAATAATGATTTTTGGTTCCAAAGAAATAGCAAATTTGTAGGCATTTACAGGATCCAAAACCCCGTCTCCACCAATAGGTACAAATAATATATCTATTTCATCCAAAGCCTCTATGGTTTCATTTTTTAAAACAGAATTGTTTATCGCCCCCAAAAAACATATATTCATATTTTCAAGAGAAACAGTATATATGGTATTTATCAAATCTTTTCCGCCGTATTTTGATTCTGAAGATAGGCCTTTTATAAAAACACCATTGACCTCATATTCTCCAGGGCCATTTATAACGAAAGGTTTTTTGTCACCATGAGTTACCTGATCTACTCCATTGAAATCTACATGATAAGTAGATGACAATACAATATCGGCACCAAAACGACTAGATTTTAATTTTGAATCTTTAGAAATAGGATTAAAAGCAAGTGTTGTGTCACCAAATTGAACCTTAAAAAATTCACCTCCAAAATATGTAATAATCATAAGTTATGGCATTATAGCAGAAATCTATGATATCGTTAATATACACTAAATATGCAAGAAAATATCTGGGAAAAAGAATATAGGAAACCGACTCTAATCTCATTAAGTGATGAGCCTTTAAAAAGTATAAAAGATTTTGTTCGATTTATTAGAAAAGAAGAAAAAGTAGATATTTCAAATAAAAAAATATTAGATCTTGGATGTGGAAATGCCAAAAATAGTAAATATATTTGTGAACAAGGACAAAACAACGAAGTAGTGGGTATAGATATTTCAGAGACAGCCCTAAAACTAGCCAAGGAACTTTATCCTAATGGGAATTTTATCAAACAAAGCATAGGCAAAACATTTCCATTCGATGATTTATCTTTTGATATTATCCTAGACATAACGTCTTCCAATTCCCTTTCAGAATCTGAAAGAGAAATATATTTGAATGAGATAAATAGAATTTTAAAAAAAGGTGGCTATGTTTTTGTGCGCACACTTTGCAAAGATGGTGATACAAATGCCAAAAACCTATTAAAATCTAATCCGGGCAAAGAAAAGGATACATATATAATGCCACAATTGGGCTTGATAGAGAGAGTATTTTCAAAAGAAGATTTGATATCAATTTATTCAAAAAACTTCAAACTTATTCATCTCGACAAAGAGACCCATTATACAAAAATGAATGGCAAATCCTATAAAAGAAACTTTTGGATTTCCTATTGGACAAAGTCCTAGTTTTCTAATATATTGTCATAGTTCGCTTATTTAAAGACCAAGACATGTGCTAAAACCGTACTTTATTATTATTAGTTAAAAAACGGATCGCATGTCAATAAAATATGTTTAAAAAATCAAAAGAAGAGACAGTAGAGGTAAAAGAAGGAGAAGTTAAGAAGGTTAAAAAAGAGAAAGTAGTGGTTCCACCAAAGTTAGATACTTTGATGGATAGAATAATAAATGACTCTGCAAATCCCCCACTTGTAGGAGATTTGGTTGAAGGTCCAGTTATAAATATAGAAAAATCAGCTGTTTATATAGATCTAGCACCATTTGGTACTGGTATTATATTTGGTCGTGAATACTTAACTGCACGTGATATTATCAAGAAAATAAACATTGGTGATGTTGTTGCTGCAAAAGTAGTAGATACAAATAATAAAGAAGGATATATAGAACTTTCTCTAAAAGAAGCTAGACAAGCTCTTATTTGGAGTGAAGCTGAATCTGCAATAAACAATAAATCTGTTCTAGAATTACCTATAATAGAAGCAAATAAAGGAGGACTTATAATTCAATGGCAAGGAATATCTGGTTTCCTTCCAGCTTCTCAATTGAAAACAGAACATTATCCTAGAGTTGCCGATGGAGATAAAGATAAGATATTGGAAGAATTGAAAAAATTGGTAGGAACAAAAATATCAGTTTCTATAATTTCTGCTGTTCCAAAAGAAGGAAAGCTTATTTTCTCAGAAAAGAATCCTGAACAAAAAGATAAAGAACATATAATAGGAAAATACAAAGTAAATGATACCGTAGAAGGAACAGTTACAGGTATTGTAGACTTTGGAGTATTCGTAAAACTTGAAGATGGTCTTGAAGGATTGGTACATATATCAGAAATCGATTGGTCATTGGTAGAAGATCCTAGAGCATTATTTAAAGTAGGACAAAAAATAAAGGTTAAAGTAATAGAAATCAAAGAAGGAAAAGTATCTCTTTCTATAAAAGCTTTGAAAGAAAATCCATGGGTAGAAGCATCAAAGAAATACAAGAAAGATATGCAGGTTCAGGGAGTTATAATCAAATTTAATAAGCATGGAGCTCTAGCATCTATAGAAGAAGGAATTGCTGGTCTAGTTCATGTTTCTGAATTTGGTTCAGAAGAAAAATTGAGAAAGAATCTAGAATTAGGAAAATCTTACAATTTCAAAATTACATTGTTTGATGTAAAAGAACAGAAGATGGCATTATCTTTTGTTGGTGAAAAGAAATAAACGTTTTATAGAAAAAGCTATAGCTGGTATACCAAAATCTTTTCCTATTTGATTTGCCAAAGATCTCATATATGTTCCACTAGAACATTTGACTCTCAATTTTAAAATAGGAAAATCATTGTCCATTATAGTTTTAGAAATACTGCCCCAACGGGCAGTTATTTCTTTTTGCCTAAAATCCCCTTTTACCAAAGAAATTTTTTCTAATATTTGTTTTATCAATTCATTACCCTTTATCTCTCTTATACCCAAATTCTCTATAGAATAAATCTCAACTTCTTTTGTAGGCATTTCATCTGGTATTTCTTTCATAGATATTATTTTTGATGAATATCGAGGATATAACTGAGTGAACTTACCAATATAAGAAGAGAAATTTGTACCAGAGAGACTTTTCAATACGTTTTGTATATCAAAAAGTTCTAAAGCAGAAAGAGATTTTTCTTCCAAAATACCCAATACATCATAACTATCAGTAGCAAATCCAAATAAAACCTCAATTTCATATTCTTTATCCAATCCCAAATATTTTTCTTTATTTTTACATTCTTCACCAATCAAAAATATCATTTGCCCTTCAGCCAAAGGATCCAAACGTCCTGCATATGTCATAGGTATATTTGCATCAATGCCATTCTCAATACGCACCCTTTCCAGGCATTCAAGCGGTGTCTCACCTATATTTTTGTTGGTCATAATGACATTTTTCATATTTTTGTTACAATACTAACATGAAATTATCTACAGACTCATACAAAGGCGTTCGTGATTTTTATCCAGAAGACATGGCCATACAAAATCAAATATTTGAAATTTGGAAAAAAATATCAAAAAAATATGGTTATGAAGAGTATACAGCATCAATTTTAGAGCCAGCAGACCTATACAGAGCAAAAACCGGTGATGAAATAGTAAATGAACAAACATATACATTCAAAGATAGAGGTGATAGAGAGGTTACTTTGAGACCAGAAATGACACCTACAGTTGCTCGTATGGTTGCAAATAGAAAAAGAGAATTGACCTTTCCATTACGTTGGTTTTCAATACCAAATCTTTTCAGATATGAACAACCTCAAAGAGGTCGTTTGCGTGAACACTGGCAATTGAACGTCGATATATTCGGTGTAGAAAATATACAAGCCGAAATAGAAATAATTCAAATGGCTTATGACATAACCCTAGAATATGGTCTAAAACCATCAGATTTTGAAATAAAAATAAACAATCGTAAGTTGATGAATTATATAACCAAAGATGTTTTCTCTCTTGATGAAGATAAAGCCAAGAAAATATCAAAATTAATAGATAAAAAACTAAAACTTCCAGAAGAAACATTTAGACTAGCAGCTGAAGAAATACTAAATGAAAAAACAAATCTATTCCTTACACTTATAAATTCACAGAATTTCGAAGAATTTGTATCCAGACTACCCCAAACAAAAGAAGAGCATATTGGATTAAAAGAAATCAAAGAGCTTATTTCATCATTAGAAAAACTTGGTATAAGCAATGCTAGATTTGATCAAACATTAATGAGAGGTTTTGATTATTATACTGGTATAGTATTTGAAGTATTTGATAAAAATCCATTAAACAAAAGATCAGTTTTTGGAGGTGGAAGATATGATGATTTGCTTTCATTATTTGGCGGAGAAAAAGTATCTGCTTTTGGTTTTGGTGCTGGAGATGTGGTGGCAAGAGATTTATTGGAAACTTATGGAAAAATCAAAAAAGACAATGAAATACATTCGGCTCAAATATACATATGCCTAATGAATAAAGAGGTAGCCGAATATGGACAGAACTTGGCAAAATCATTGAGAAATAAAAATATAAATGTATCTATTGATTTTTCATTTAGAAAACTGGGAGATCAAATAAAAGCCGCAGACAAAAATCATATACCATATGTTATCTGCATAGGAGAAGAAGAACAAAAAACAGGTAAATTTAAATTAAAAAATCTATCAACTGGAGAAGAAAAGGTATTTTCTGAAGACAATATAACTCTCTCATAAAAATCCATGAGAAAAATAACATTCGATGTAGAAACTAGAAATGTTTTTCAAGATGTAGGTTCAAATGAATCTACAGCTTTGGATATTTCAGTTGTTTGTATTCATGATTCTGAAACAGATTTATATTCGAGCTTTCTTCAAGAAGATTTTCCAAAACTCTGGCCAATTTTAGAAAAGGCAGATATGTTTATCACATTCAATGGAGATCATTTTGATATACCCTTACTCAACAAATATTACTCTGGAGATCTTACAAAAATAAAAAGTTTAGATTTATTATCTGAAGTAAAAAACTCTTTGGGGAGAAGAATAAAACTAGATACCATAGCAGAAGCCACATTGGGAACAAAAAAATCTGGTCATGGCCTAGAGGCTGTAGAATGGTGGAAAAATGGTGAAATAGATAAAATAATCAAATACTGCATTGAGGATGTAAAAATAACAAAAAAGCTTTACGATTATGCTGTACAAAATAAAAAATTGAAATACAAAGATCTTGGTTTGAATGGGCAAATAAAAGATATAAATTTGGACACATCAAAATGGGAAAATAAAATAGACACTGCAATGACTTTTACTTTACCCTTCTAGTCTTATAAATCACCTAACCGATTCATCAAGTAAATCTAGAACGTCTTTATCTCTATAAGAACTACCTAAAACAGATACTATAAATATGTGTTTTTGTTTGCCAAGTTTGAATGCAGATAAACTAGTTCTATTTGCTTCTGGAATATAACCATTCTTACCACCAATATAAGAAAGTAAATTTAAAAAATGAGCTGGATTTATCCAAGTATGAGTTCTTATAGTTTTAGATTTTGTCAGAGTTATATTTAATAATTCTGGATCATTTTCTACAATCCATTTCATTATAATGATCAAATCTTTTGCTGTAGAAACATTTTGAGGTGAAAGCCCTGTAGGATCTTTAAAATAAGTTCTATAAGCGCCTATACTATTTACCCAATCATTCATTTCTTTTATAAATTTCTGCCTACCATAAGGATAGGATCCAGCTATGGCTTCAGCAGCATCATTACTTGAAACCATAAGCAAAGGGTAAAATAATTCTCCAACTCTCATTTTTTCTCCATTTCTCAATCTGCCCTCATTACCATATGTATTTAAAAATGTAGAATTTAAAGTTATATATTGATCTTTATCTATAAGTTTTTTGGCTACTATAGCAGTAATCAATTTTGTTATAGAAGCAATAGGATAAAGTCTCTCCTGATTTTTTTGTAAAATAATAGTAGTACTACTTATATCTATAACCATATAAGATTTTGCGGAAATATTCCTTCTACTTTCTCTAGGAAAATATTCGGGTGATTTTTCAGATAATTCAAAATCATTATTTGCTGAATATATTATTGAATCAGAAAAATTTGATGATAGATTTGAGTCTTCTTCTGATTCTTCAAATGATGTATTTGGAATATTTACAATAAGAGGTTTATGAAAAAGATAATTTGAATAAATAATGATTAAAGACAATACAATGCCTGTTGTAATGGCACTTATCATTGAATTTATAAAAGCTCTTATATTCTGATTATCATTTTGTGACATAGAATATATTATTTCCAAAACGCATATTTATAGAATCCAATGACATCGTCGTAGTCGCTGTTTTCTTTTTTGTATTAAAATCATTCAAAAAAGCTACTAGATTTGAACTTGTTTTTTCAAAAGGAATTCTATTATCAAAATATACAACAGTGTCTGTTTTATCCGAATTCTTATAATACATTTCATAATAACCTTGATTTCCTATGAGAATTGAATGTGGATTTATTTGAGAAGAGCGAATATCTTGTATAAATTTTTGTAAACTATCAAATAAATCTTTATTGATAAAATTCCAGTATCAGAATCCTGATTTATATAATATCTAAAATAAACGCCATTGGAGAATTGAGGTGATTTTTCGTATACAAAAGCATCTTTATCCGTAAAAAAGCATTGATTTTCATTGTCTACAACATCATTTTCTTCTGAATTTTTAGGGAATCCTTCGCAAACAAGAGCTATGGGCAATCTTTCTTTTATATCAATCTCAATAGTAGAAAGACCCTTGGTATGAATTTCTAAACTATCAATTTTTTTATTTTTATCAAGGAGATTTTTCTTTATTGTGTTTTTTGAATAAAAAAGAAAATTTGTTTTTGGTATAAAATACAAATAATATCCATCAAGATAAGATAAAATTTCATTTTTACTGTCTTGATTATTTAAAGTATCAGAACCAACTATATAAATATTTGAAATCTGAAAATAAGGTAATCTCAATAGAAAAATTATATTTGAAAAGAAAATTATCAAACATAAAATAGATAATAATGTAATTGTTATTATCTTTTTACGTTTTTTCTGTAAAAATTTCTGTGATTGTAATGTACGCGAACGCCCATATTTCATATAGACATTTTTGAATTTATTTTATCAAATCCTTACCCATGTATTTTTTTAATACATCAGGAATTTTTATTGAGCCGTCAGATTGTTGATAATTTTCAACCAAAGAAACAAGAATGCGTGGAGTAGGTATGGCTGTACAATTCAAAGAATGTGCGTATTTTAATTTACCATCTTTGTCTTTGTATCTTATATTCAATCTACGAGTTTGAAAATCATGAAAATATGAAGCTGATGATATTTCTCTATAAGAATTTTCCTTTGGAACCCATAGTTCTACATCGTATTTTTTTACCTGACCAAGACCCAAATCTCCACCACAATTCAAAACTGTATGATAAGGAATACCCAAAGCTTCTATGAACTCCTCTGTATTTCTATTTATTTCCTCATGGAATTTTACTGATTCTTCGTGACTAGCCTCACACAATATAAGTTGTTCAAATTTATAAAATTCATGAACTCTAATCAAACCCTTTACATCTTTGCTATGTGCACCAGCTTCTCTTCTATAACAAGGTGAGAAACCTAAATATTTTTTGGGTAGGTCTTTTAGATCAAGAACTTCATCAGCATGCATACCCATAAGAGGCACTTCTGCTGTACCAGCCAAAGCATCACCATCTTGAGTCATATAAAAATCTTCTACATCTCCAGGGAGATGACCAGTTCCATATAGATTTGATTTTCTCACTATCACCGGAGGCAAAACAGGCACAAAACTTTTTTCTGGTTTATTATTTGAAAAAAACTCTAATGCAAATTGCCATATAGCAAAAGAAAGTCTAGCACCATCACCAGTAAGAAAATATCCTCTAAAGCCATGTACCTTTGATCCTCTTTCAAAATCAACCATACCAAGCTTTACCATAAGTTCTACATGATCTTTTGGTTCAAAATCAAAATTTGGTTTTTCTCCCCATGATTTTACTTCTTTATTTTCTTTATCTGTATCTCCATCTGGTACAGACATATCTGGAATATTTGGAACCTTAAGCATCATCTCCTGCCAAGTTTTGATTATTTCTTTCAATGATTCTTCTTCCTTTAGTAAAGCCTCCTTTACTATTTTCATATCATCTATCATTTTTTGTTTTTCTTCTGGAGAAGCTTTGGGAACCTTTTCACTTATGGCATTTTGTTCTGCTCTCTTTTTTTCTATAGAAGAAAGTAAATCTCGTCTTTTGTCATCGAGCTTTATCAATTCATCAATATCTATTTGGACATGCTTTTTATTGGCACCCATTTTGACCAAGTCTTTATTTTCCCTTATGAATTTGATATCTAACATAAATATAATATTAGCATATTATACAAAAAAATCATTTTATTGAATTAGTCTAAATCGACCATCAATACCCTCTTTTATCAAACCCAAAATCTCAAGGGATGATAATAATCCACTTATATGAGCAGCGGAATAATGACTTTCTAAAATTATTTGCTCTATATTTAATGATTCTCTATTGAGTATTTGAAGTATTTTTTTCTGTTCGTTGTTTAGGGTATTGGGGCCGAATAAATCTAACAATTTATTCGGCCCCCTCTCCTCCACCTTCACATTCAACATCTCCAAAATATCCTCCGAAGATCTTATAATCTTCGCACCCAAATCTATAAGCATATTTGGACCTTGAGATAAACTCGAAGTTATTTGACCCGGGACAGCACCAACCTCTCTATTGTATTCAGTTGCATATTTTGAAGTTATTAATGTGCCAGATTTTAATTCTGCCTCAACAACAATAGTAGCCTTTGAAATACCAGCCATCAATCTATTTCTTTTAGGAAAAGTCCATAATTGAGCTTCTTGATCAATTTCAAATTCAGAAATAATAGCGCCACCAGAATCTATTATCTCTTTTGCCAATCTATGATTTTGACTTGGATATAAAACATTTTCACCAAGACCAGAACCAGGAAAAGCAATAGTCTTTAATCCGTATTCTAAAGATGTTCTATGAGCAATACTATCTATACCAGTAGCCATACCGGAAACTATACATATATCATAGCCACAAAGACCGCTGATTAGTTTTTTACAGACCTCTTCTCCATACAAAGAATTTTTCCTGGCACCAACAATACACAAACATATAGTATTTTCTTCTGGTAAATTTCCTTTTATATAAAGTTTTTCTGGAGGATGAGAAATTTGTTTTAATAAAAAAGGTAAATCATCTCTATTAATAGAGCTTATTTCTGACATTTATTTTTAATAATTTAAACGAGTAAAATACTAGAACATTCGGAAAATATATTAATGTAATTGTAACAAAAAGAATATATTATAAGAGATTGACATAAATATCTAAATATGTTAGTATATATAACAGTAATTCCCCGGCATAGGGCGTCCCGACTAACAGAGTATGGAACGGCATGTGCTGGTGTTAAACAACCTAAAACACCACCCTACCTCTAAAAAGGAAGTTGGGGGATGAAATGGTTCCAATGACCAAGAACTTTGACGTTAAATCTGGTGTCGTGATTGCCACGATTACCAGGGTTCCGAACGATCAATACTTCTTCTGTCAGAACGGCGACAGCAGACATATCCTCTGCCACTGCAATCAGGGTGGCAGACTTACCCTCACTACCGATGGTCGGTTCGTTATGATCCAGGGGGAGGAAGTCTATCCCCCCAACCTCGGTGAGACGGTGGTCTTGATTCGGGAGAACTACAATCCCGATGACAAGCTCTACACCAAGGCCAAGCGATGGGTTCCGGTTAAGGACTGGGAGGAGTACAAGTGGGCGATCAACTTCAATCGGAGGTATCGAGTGATCGCCTACAATTACAGGTTCGGTAAGAAAAAGAAGAACGGCCACATCAGGTGGAGCGAGGATGGTCGGGAAAACATCCTGACTAATGGATGCCTCGGCTTCATCATCAGCCGTTACCTGCGATGCGGATTGGATGCCCTGAGCTCCGGCCACATCAAGAAGATCGGCGAAGCTGAATGCACCTACGACGTCAGGTGGGAATACCTGGCGGAAGACGGTAAGTGGATCGAATGCGCAGATCCTCGACCTGCCACCAAGTAGAATTCAGTACCCGTTGTTATAGGCTCACCCCTATAACAACGGGTTTTATTTTTTAAAAAATAGTAGAAAAAATCAAAAGATAATTTAATACAAAATTTGCCACCTTCCCCTATCTCATGTAATACTAGATGAAAATATGAAATTACTTATTGTTGAGTCACCAGCAAAAGCAAAGACCATTTCAAAATATTTGGATGGCAAATATGTTGTAAAAGCCTCAGTCGGTCATATAAGAGATTTACCAAAAAGCAATAAAAAAGCCATAGATATTCCAGCTGGTTTTATTCCCCATTATGAAATATCTCCAGGCAAAGAAAAAGTTGTAAATGAAATAAAAGAACTTGCAGATAAAGCAGATGAAATAATACTGGCAACAGACCCAGACCGTGAAGGAGAAGCCATAGCTTGGCATATTGCTGAAGCTACAAAATTGAAGAATCCTAAAAGAGTAGTATTTCATGAAATAACAAAAGATGCAGTAATAGAAGCAATGCAGCATCCTAGAAAAATAGATCAAAATCTTAGAATGGCGCAGGAAGCACGTAGAGTTTTGGATAGACTAGTTGGTTATGATCTTTCTGGACTTATATGGAAAAAGGTTAGATACGGCCTTTCTGCTGGAAGAGTTCAATCCCCTGCATTAAGAATAATAATGGAAAGAGAAAGAGAAATAAGAGCATTCAAATCTCATGCTTTTTGGGTTATTACTGCAAATACAATAACAAAATCTACAGCCAATCCAATACCATTAAATCTTACATGTTCAGAAGAACCAACAGATATAAATGTAGTAAATAATATTTTAAAGAAAGCCAAAGAAAATCCTTGGGAAATAACTGGCGTAGAAGAAAGTACAATGAAACGCTCTCCCAGAGCTCCTTTTATAACATCTACACTTCAGCAAGCTGCAAGTTCTAGACTGGGCTTTGCACCATCAAGAACAATGTCTATAGCTCAAAAACTATATGAAGCAGGACATATAACATACATGCGTACAGATAGTACAAATCTAAGCCAAATGGCACTTGCTCAAATAGCTTCTGTGGTAGAAAAGAAGTATGGCAAAAATTTCTTACAATTCAGAACTTATACCAAAAAAAGTAAAAATGCCCAAGAAGCTCATGAAGCCATAAGACCAACACATATAAATATAGAGAAAGCTGGTTACAATGATGAACAAAAAAGACTTTATAATCTAATCTGGGAAAGAACAGTGCCATCACAAATGTCAGATGCAGAATTATTGAGAACAAAAATAACTGCAAATATAAAAACAAATAATGAAAAAGATGCTTTGCCAGAATTTCAAGCAAATGGCTCTAGAGTTATTTTCCCTGGCTGGCTTATAGCTGATCCAGAAGCAAAAGGTGAAGATGTTGAACTTCCAAAACTTTCCAAAAATGATGCTTTGGATTTGAAAGATATACAAAGTGAAGAAAAAGCTACACAACCACCAGGAAGATATAGTGAGGCTGGATTGATAAAGGAATTGGAAAAGAGAGGTATTGGTCGTCCTTCTACTTATGCATCAATAATAAAAACCATAGAAGAGCGTGGATATGTAGAAAAAGAAAATAAAGCCCTAAAACCGACCGATACAGGTGATGTTGTCTCTTCATTTTTGGAGCAAAGCTTCATGCACTATATAAATGCTTCTTTTACAGCTGAAATGGAGGATTCTCTGGATGATATAGCAGAAGGTAAAAAAGAATATCTTACAACATTAAAGAATTTCTATATACCCTTTGCCAAAGAAATAAAAGTATTAGAGAAAGAAGCAAAAATCACAAATCTTGGAGAAGCTGATTCAAAATATAAATGTCCAAAATGTAATTCGGATATGATAATCAAGCTTGGAAGAGGTGGCAAATTCTTATCATGTTCAAGATATCCAGACTGTGATGGGGCATTGATGATGGATGGTACAGAAATCAAAAAAGATGAACCTATAGGAATAGATCCAAAAACTTCCCTACCTATTTATGTTTTAGTTGGTCGTTTTGGTCCATATGTTCAGCTTGGTGAAAAAGTACCAAAAGCAAAAAAATCTAGAAAAAAGAAAAATGATAAAAATAACCCCGTAGAAGAAAACAAAGAAAGTGCAGCAAAAGAGGAAATTGTAAAACCTCGAATGGCTTCAATACCAAAAAATGTCGATATTTCAAAAGTAACAGTCCAGGATGCATTAAAATATTTGAGCTTGCCTAGAGTATTGGGTATTTATCCTCCAACAGGCAAAGAAATAACTGCAAATAATGGCAGATTTGGGCCTTATATAGTTCATGATAATGATTTTAGATCTATAAAAGAAAAAGATGGTGATAATCCATACGATATAACTCTTGAAAGAGCGATAGAAATATTTAATAAACCAAAGGCAATTAGAAAAGGTAGATTTGCAAAAAAGGCAAAAGAAGCTTAGAGAGTAAGCTAAAATATTAGAAGATTTTAAGTCGAGCTAATTTTATATACCAAAATTCTTTACAGAGTAAAGCTCTTCTGTATTCTCTTCTTCGACAATTTCCGCTGGTGATCTATCATCAATAGGTTTTTCTGAATCTTCATTCAAATCATTTGTAGGATTTTCAGCATTTATTTGTATAGGAGTAGAATTTGATATATTTTGAATTGATGATTCTGCTGGAACAATACCATTCAAAGATATTTTTTCTAAGAAATTTCTAATATCATTTGCAGTAAAATAATCTATAGTTATACGTCCGCCATTTTCTCTTTTTTCAATAGAAACTCTAGTACCTAGACTTTCTTGCAATTTATTTTCCATTTCTATAAGCTCTGGATCTATAAGTTCTTTCTTTCTGACTTTATCTTGAGCTATTTTTCTAGCATAAGCTTCTGCCTCACGAACAGTAAGTTTTTTGAAAACAATTTCTTTAAATAAAGTCATTTGCTCATCTTTTCTATCAATCAACATAAGCAAAGGTCTTGTATGTCCTTCTGAAAGTTTGCCCTCTGACAATCCATTCAAAATCTCTTCAGGCAAAAGAAGTATTCTCATTGTATTTGAAACATACTCTCTACTCTTTCCAACCTTCTCGGCTATTTGAATATGCTTCATACCAAACTCTTTTGCAAGACGATCAAATGCTCTAGCTCTATCTACAGAGTTTATATCTTCTCTCTGTAAGTTTTCTATAATAGCAAGCTCAAGCTTCATTTTGTCATCATCTTCGCCACTGCGTATAAGTACAGGGACTTGTTGAAGTCCGGCAAGTTTTGATGCTCTAAGTCTTCTCTCTCCTGCAATAAGCTCATATTCTACAGCCAGAC
>CAYTNX010000005.1:0-13382 GCA_964439365.1 uncultured Candidatus Saccharibacteria bacterium
AATATGTACTTTTGAATCGTGCTCCTACTCTACATAGATTGGGTATACAAGCTTTCAGACCAGTTCTAATAGAAGGTAATGCTATTCAAGTTCACCCACTTGTTTGTACAGCTTTCAACGCTGACTTCGACGGAGACCAAATGGCTGTACACGTACCACTTGGAGAAGAGGCACAATTGGAGGCAAAAGAAATAATGTCTTCAGACAAAAACATATTGAAGCCTGGAAACGGAGATCCTACAGTGGTTGCAAAACTTCTAGATATCGTTCTTGGATGTTTTTGGATAACAAAAACAGTAGAAGGAGATATGGGTGAAGGTAAGATATTTGAAAGTCCAGAAGCTGCTTTGACTGCTCACAATTTTGGCGCAATATCTTATAGAGCAAAAATAAAGGTACGTCCAAATGAAAAAGAAATACGAAAAATTTGAAGGAAAAATATTTGAAACAACAGTTGGAAGAATATTATTCAATGATATGTTGCCTTCAAATTATCCTTTCATAAATAAAGAAATTGATAGAAAGAAATTGTCAGCTATCATGGATGATCTTATTATCACTTATGATATGAAAGATATTCCACCTATACTTGATAAAATAAAGTCTTTCGGATTCAAATATGCTACACATTCAGGTACAACTTGGGGTATAGACGATGTTGTCATACCATCTGGAAAAACCGATGTTATTTCAAAAGCAAAAACTCTTTCTGAAGAAGTTACAAATCAATTCAACGATGGTTTGTTGAGTGATGATGAAAGATTGAGAAAGAATATTGAAATATGGCATAAGGCAAAAAATGATGTAGAAAAGCTTATACCAGGTTCTCTAGATAAAATGGGATCAGTTTATGATCTTGTAACATCAGGAGCAAGAGGTTCTCTTTCACAGATTACTCAAATGGCTGGTATGAAAGGACTTATTGCATCTACATCCGGAGAAACTATTGAATTTCCAATTCTATCTTGTTCAAAAGAAGGACTTACTCCTATTGAATACTTCATTACTACTCACGGATCTAGAAAAGGTCTTACAGATACAGCATTGAACACTGCAAAGGCTGGATATCTTACTAGAAAACTATTCGTAGTTGCTCAAGATGTGATGGTAAATGAAGATGATTGTGGTACAAAAGATTCTATAGTTATAAAGAAACAAACAGCTTCAGGAATAAGTATTCCATTATCAAAGAACATAAGAGGAAGAGTTCTTGCTGAAGATTTGATTGATTCAAATGGAAATGTATTATTCAAGAAAAATCATCTATTATCAAAACTTGAAGGGGTAAAAATAGAAGAAGCAGGAATAACTTCTGTAAGAGTAAGATCTCCTTTGTCATGTAAAAGTATTAGAGGTGTTTGTGCTCAATGTTATGGAGCAGATCTAGGAAAGAATAAATTGGTAGAAATGGGTGAGGCAGTAGGAACTGTTGCTGGTCAAGCTATCGGTGAACCTGGAATACAGCTTACAATGCGTACATTCCACGCCGGAGGTACAGCATCAGTTGGTGGAGACATTACTCAGGGTCTACCTCGTGTTGAGGAAATCTTTGAAAAGAGAAGACCAAAGAACCCAGCTGTAGTAGCTACTGTGAACGGTACTATTTCAGAGGTAAAAGATTTGGGTAAAGAAAAAATAATAAAAGTTATTGCAGATCTTGAAGATAGAGCAAAAGGTAAAAAAGCAAATGAAATAGAATATTCATTCCATCCAAAGAGAGTGCCTTTGGTTAAGGTTGGAGATAAAGTAAATAAGGGTGATTTGATAACAGATGGTTCTGCTGATATTGATGAAGTATTCGAATATGGTGGAGCTGAAAAAGCAAAGGACTATGTTATTAGTGAAGTTGGAAAAATCTATGAACTTCAGGGAGAAACTGTAGCTAGAAAACACATTGAAATAATAGTTAAGCAAATGTTCTCAAGAAGAAAAGTTACAGAAGCTGGAGATACAAATCTTTCTGAGGGAATGATTATAGATGATATTTATCTTAGAGAAGAAAATGAAAAGGCAAAAGAATCAAATTCTGATATAGCAAAGGTAGAGCCTGTAGTTATGGGTATTACTGAAGTATCACTTTCAAGAAAGAGTTTCTTGTCAGCCGCTTCATTCCAACACACAACAAGAGTACTTATAAATAGTGCTGTAAGAGGAAGTGAAGATGATTTAATCGGTCTAATGGAAAACGTTATAATCGGTAGATTAATACCAGCAGGTTCTGGTTTTGCAGGTAGTCCAAAGCAGAGAATGATAGAGGCAATTCAGCCAAAAGAAGATTCAGAGGATATATACTAAAAAATACATAGGTGATGTTATAATACATCCAATAAATGTCATCTTCTAATGTAGATAAAATCAAGGAAAGGCTTGGTATTGAAGAAGTCATAAGCTCATATATCAAGCTAGAAAAGGCCGGCAAAAATCTAAAAGGCCGTTGTCCTTTTCACAATGAAAAAACCCCCTCTTTCTTTGTAACACCAGAAAGAGGTAGTTATTATTGTTTCGGTTGTGGTGCAAAAGGGGATATATTTTCTTTTGTAGAACAATTTGAAGGATTGGATTTTATGGGTGCATTAAAATTATTGGCACAAAGAGCTGGTATAGAACTTGACTATGACAAAAATAATCAAGAACATAAAAGTGAAAAAGAAAAACTTCTTTCTATTATGGAAGAAGCAACTGTATTTTTTGAATTAGGTTTAAAAAATTCAAAAGAAGCTCAGGATTATTTGAAGAATAGAGGTTTAAAAACAGAAACCATAAAAAACTTCAGAATCGGTTATATTCCAAATGATTGGAGATTATTGTATACATATTTAAAGAATAAGAAATTTAATGATTCTGATATAGAAAAGGCTGGTCTAATAAAAAAACCAGAAGAAGCAGGTAAGGGCTATTACGATAGATTTAGAGGTAGAATAATGTTCCCAATAGCAGATTCTAGCGGAAGAATAATCGCTTTTTCAGGAAGAATCGTTATTGATGATGGTAAAAGTGCAAAATATTTGAATAGTCCAGATACTATTTTATTCAATAAAAGCACGGTTCTTTATGGTATAGATAAAGCAAAGCAAGATATAAGAATCAAAAACTATTCTATTTTAGTTGAAGGGCAAATGGATCTTGTCTTGTCTCATCAAGCAGGTATAAAAAATACAGTAGCAGTTTCTGGTACCGCATTGGCAGATACTCTTATATCAAAAGAGAATGTTATAAATAATCTAGGAATAGTAAAAAGACTATCAAACAATATCATTTTGGCTTTTGATTCTGATAATGCCGGTAGAAAAGCAGCAATGAGATCTGCTCGAATTGCTCTTGGATTAGGTATGGATGTAAAAATAGCAGATTTACCAGATGGTAAAGATCCTGCGGATTTGGTTTTGGCAGATCCTGAATCATGGAAAAATGTATTGCGAAATTCCAAACCTGTGGTAGAATTTCAGCTTGATACTGTGCTTTTGAAAACTACTGCGCAAAAATTAGATCCTAGGAATTTACCTAGAGAATTGCGTGAAAATGTATTTCCATTTATAGCTCCTCTTACAGGCGCGATGGAAAAAGCACACTATATAAAAATGATTAAGGAAAGAACTGGTCTTTCTGAAGAATCAATCATTGAGGATTTAAAAAATAGCATTGCCTCAATGGAAAATGAAGTAAAGGAAATAAAAGAGGTTGAAAAGCAAAAAAACAATTCCTCTCGTCTCGATTTTATAAGCAAAAAATTATTTGGTCTTATATTTTATTTAGAAAAAAATCCTATTTCTGATATAGATATAGAAATCTATAAAAATAATATAAAAGAAATTTTAGGTGAAAAATATAAAGATTTCATGAGCAAAATGGAGATTTTCAAAGACGAATTGATACTTGAGGCTGAAGTTACATTTGGTGATCCAAAAGATTTAAAAAAGGATCTCAAAGAGTTGATGATAAATTTTGAAGATGATCTTATTAGAGAAGAATTTTCTGAAGCTATGAAAACACCAGATAGTTTGAAAGAGAATAGTCAGAGATTAAATGATTTAATAAAAAGAAGATCTGATTTAGAAAAAAGAAAACAAAATTTGTAAATAAAAATATATGAAAAAAACAAAAAAAATAAAGAAAATGAGCAAAGATAATAAAAAGAAAAAGGCGATTAAAAGTATCAAAAAATCTAAGTCAAAGAAAGTAAAAGGTTCTGCTAAAAGTAAGAAAGTTGAAGCAAAGGGCGGAGTAAAACAAAATAAAAATAAAGAATTTGAGAATAAGGCTCAAAAACTTATAACAAAAGGTAGAGAAAGAGGTTTTGTTACTTACGATGAAATTTTAAAGGAATTTCCAAATATAGAACAAGACATAACATTCTTGGATGATTTGTATTCTAGATTTGCTGTAGCGGGAATAGATGTATTGGAAGGGGGTGGGCTTTTGGAAATGGAGCCAGAGGCTACACATCAGCCCAAAAAATACACTTATGGTTCTAGAAGTTCAGATGCTTCTTATGACTCTATTCAAATGTATTTGAAAGAAATAGGTCAATATTCTCTTATATCAGCAGCAAATGAAAAAGAATTAGCAAGAAGAATTCAGAATGGAGACAATGAAGCAAAAAATCTATTGGCAAGAGCAAATCTTCGTCTCGTCGTTTCTATTGCAAAAAAATATGTTGGACGAAGTCCAGATTTGACATTACTAGATCTTATTCAAGAAGGTAATCTAGGTCTCTTTAAGGCTGTAGACAAATTTGATTGGACAAAGGGTTATAAATTTTCAACATATGCTACTTGGTGGATACGCCAAGCCATCACTAGAGCATTAGCAGATCAAAGTAGAACTATTCGTGTTCCAGTTCATATGGTCGAAACAATAGCAAAATACAAACAAGTTCTAAGACGTCTTACTCAAGATTTGGGTCGTGAACCATTGCCAGAAGAAATAGCTACAGAAATGGGTGTTGAAGTAGATAAAATTTATAATATAGAAAAAATAGATCAAGAAGTTTTGTCTTTGGAAAATCCAGTAGGTGATGATGGTGAAGATGGAAAATCAACATTAGGTGATTTTATTTCTGATGATAAGATTTTGTCTCCAGATCAAGAATCATCAAGAAGAATTTTGAGAGATCAAGTAAATGAAATATTGGGTGATCTTTCTGAAAAAGAGAAAAAGATATTGGAAATGAGACATGGATTGAATGATGGCATAACTCATACTTTGGAAGAAGTAGGTAAAGAATTTGGTGTTACTCGAGAAAGAATAAGACAAATAGAAGCCAAAGCTCACGAAAAGATAAGACAACACGACAAAATCAATAGATTGAAGAATTATTAAAGTGACATTCGGAGTTAATTGTTTATAATACACTTATGCAAAACTCTGAGTTTGAAATACTTTATAAAAGACTAAATACTGCACAAAAAAAGGCCGTTGATACCATAGAGGGACCGGTTATGGTTATTGCTGGGCCCGGAACAGGAAAGACATCAATACTTACATTGCGCATAGCAAATATATTGAGAAAAACAGATATTTCTCCAGAAAATATATTAGCCCTTACTTTTACCGAAAGTGGTGCTTATGCCATGAGGAAAAAATTGGTTGCTATAGTAGGAACGGCGGGGTATAAGGTCAATATAAATACTTTTCATGGTTTTTGTAATGAAATAATAAAACAATATCCAGAAAGATTTCCAAGAATTATAGGTTCTACATCCATAACTGATATAGATCAAATATCCATAATGGAGAAAATAATAAATTCAAATGATTTTGAATTATTAAAACCTTATGGAGATGTTTTTTTCTATATAAAACCAGCCTTAAATGAAATTAAAAATTTGAAGAGAGAAGGAATTGGTGTAGAAGAATTTTATTCTCTAATAAATAAACAAGAAAAAGAATTTGAGGATATTCCAGAAAAGATTCATCAAAAAGGAGCACATAAGGGAAAGATGAAAGGTGAATTTATAAAGCTCAAAGAACAAATAAATAAAAATAAAGAATTATACAGACTGTATGATGAATATGAAAAAGCTTTAATCAAAGAAAAGTATTATGATTTTGAGGATATGATTGTCGAGGTGGTAAAGGCTTTGAAAAAAGATGAGGATTTACTTTTGATACTTCAAGAAACATATCAATACATTTTGGCTGATGAACATCAAGACGCAAACAATTCTCAAAATTCTATTTTGGAATTACTTTCAAATTTTCACAATAATCCAAATATCTTTATCGTTGGAGATGAAAAACAGGCAATATTTAGATTTCAAGGCGCTTCATTAGAAAACTTTTTATATTTTAAAAAGATTTATAAAGATGCAATTCTCATACATTTAGAAGAAAATTATCGCTCTACTCAAAATATACTCGATGCTTCACATTCATTGATTTCAAATAATATACTTCCCAAAGGCCATGAGACTATTTCACTGAAAGCAAAATCACAAAATAGCAAAGAACCCATTCATATCTTTGAATGTGAAAATATAGGAAGTGAAATCGCTTTTTTGATAAAAGATATAAAAGAAAAAATAAAATCAGGTATAAATTTAGAAGAAATAGCTGTCTTATATAGAAATAATAAAGACGCTTTTCCTTTGGTTCATGCTTTAGAAAAAGAGGGAATTCCTTTTAGAATAGAATCTGACAATGATGTATTAAAAGATGAAAATATTAGAAAATTAATTTTAATTTTTGAATCAATAAATGATTTGTCAAAAGAAGAAAATTTATCAAAAGTTTTATTTATAGATTTTTTCAAAATAAATCCTATTGAAATATTTAAATCTTTTGATGAAATAAGATCAAAAAGAGCAAAGCTTATAGATATTGTTTCAAAAAATTTTCCTGATCTTGCTCAAAAATTATCATCTTGGTCACAAATCGCTTATAATAAAACCTTTTTAGAATTATTTGAAATAATAGTAAGAGAATCAGGATATCTCGAATATACTTTATCAAATACAGATTCTTTGGAAAGAATGGCTACTCTCGATGTATTTTGGGGAGAAATTAGAAAAATGATAGGTTCAAAAAGAGAATTTTTCTTAAAAGATTTTATTGAACATCTTGAGAGAGTTAGAGAGCATGGCATACTTACAAAAACTGGAAAAGCTAGTAAAGAAATAGGTTCAAAAAACGGATTGAGACTTATGACCGCACATAGATCCAAGGGATTGGAATTTGATATTGTATATATAATAGGTGCTTATGATGGTCATTGGGGAAATAAAAGTAAGAGAAAATATTTTAATACAATTCCTACTGTCGATGGAAGTATAGATGATGAAAGACGATTATTTTATGTAGCTATTACTCGTGCTAGAAAAATGGTTTGTATAACATATTCAAAACAAGATGATGAAGGTAGAGATCAATTGCCAGCTCAATTTATAAATGAAATATCAGATCAATACAAAAAAATAAATATTATAAATGATATTTCAGATATAAAATCAAATTTCAAAGAATCAATAGCTCATGAGCATCATGAAATAAATAATAAAAAATATTTACAACAATTATTTTTGGATCAGGGTTTGTCTGTGACAGCATTAAATAATTATTTGAAATGCCCTTGGGAATATTTTTTTGTAAATCTTATACGCTTACCAAAAGCTCAAAATAAACATCAAATGTATGGTACAGCCATACATGAAACTTTGCAGATTTTCTTTAATAAATACAAAGAAGATGAGGATATGACAAAGGAAGAGCTTATCAATTTATTCGAATTTAATTTGAGAAAAACACTGCTTTCTGCAAATGACTTAAAAGATAGCTTAATAAAGGGAAAAGAGGCTTTATCGGGCTATTTTGAGGCTTATAAGGGGCATTGGAAGCGTACTTTGCTTACAGAATACAGTATTAGAGGCGTACATTTGAAAATAGATGATTTTGACCTACTTTTAAATGGAAAATTGGATAAAATTGAATTTATAAATGAAAGAGATGTGAATGTTGTAGATTATAAAACAGGTAAAAGAAAATCTTCAAATAAAGAAAATTATCAAAGGCAATTGGTTTTTTATAAATTACTTTTGGAATTGGATGAAAAGAAAAAGTATTCTATGCAATCAGGAGAATTAGATTTTATAGAACCAGATGATAAAGGCAAATACAAAAAAGATAGTTTTGAAATAAAAGAAAATGAAGTTCAGGATTTGATAAAACTTTTGAAAGAAGTAGGTAAGGATATTTACAATTTGAATTTCTGGGATAAGAATTGTGATGATAATACTTGCGAATATTGTATTTTGAGTAAAAGTTTAATTGAAAAAAGTAAATAAAATAAAAGCCATACAAAACATTGTATGGCTTTTATTTTTTACTTAATTTTAATAAGTGAAGAATAGATCTATTGTTGCTTTTACACTTTCTACTGGCAATGCACCTTCCAACATAATCATTTTTGAATCTGAACTTAGTCTTATGGGATATTCACCAGTTTGTGGATTTTTGAATTGATCGTATATTTGCATTATTTTTTCTTTTATTGGAGCAGGGAAAGGTTTTTCTAGAACTATAATGCTTGTAGGTGTTCCTTGTATTCCTATATTAACTCCATCTGTAAAGTCTGATTCTACTTTATCTTTAAACTTTCCTGTGGCAAGGCAGTTATTGAAATCTGTTACATTTAATCCTGAATATTCTGCGATTTTTGGTAATTCTTTTTGATCTAAACCATTTGGAGATTTATTTGTTACAGAAGGAGTTATTTCATAAAGTCTATTTGTAAATTTCCAGAATTTTTCATTTCCACCAAGAGAAGCTGCACATTCTAGTGCTTGTGCTTCATGTCCTGCATTTGGATGCAATATATGTCCATTAGCATCTGCCTTGTCCAAAGTATAATGTCTGTATACCCAAGCAACATTTCCTTTTGCACCATAATCACTCATTATTTTTCTCATTGTATTGTGAAATACTTTACAGAAAGGACATGATGGATCTGAATATTCTATTATTTTAATTTTTGCACTTGGATTGCCAATCAAATGATCATCAGATGTAACTGCTTTTACTTGCTGTTCAAAAGTATCTGCTGTTTGATTTTCTGCTACTTGATTTTTTTGAATAATACTAGGAGGAGCTTTTGCATATATAACTGCGATAGCAATTATTGCCCCAGCTATAACTATAGCCGTAGGAATATTTAGAGTTGATTTTTTCTCTTGTGATGGTTCCATACTATGATATATTTAATGTTAATTATTTCTAAGTATATCATATGATAATTACATTTATAGCTATTGGCGCCTTTCTCTCTACTTTAATAGGTGGTTTATTGGCATTAAAGTTTAGAGACAAATTGCATTTGGTTTTGGGTTTTAGTGCGGGTGCATTACTTGGTGTTGCTTTCTTTGATTTATTACCTGAAGCATTGAATCTTGCTTCAAAAGATTATGATATTTCAACTGTTACATCTTGTGTGGCTTTGGGTTTTGTTTTATTTATGATTATCGATAGATTTATTGCTCCTCATCATTCTGATGGAGAAGATTGTGAAAATGAAAATCATAGAGGGATTTTGGGTGCGGGTAGTTTGTCTTTTCATAGTTTATTGGATGGAGTAGCTATTGGTTTGGCCTTTCAAGTTTCTGTTGCGGTGGGTTTTGTGGTGACTATTGCTGTTTTGGTTCATGATTTTTCTGATGGTATAAATACTGTAAGCATTGTATTGAGGAATGGTGGGGGAAAGAGTGAGGCTTGGAAATGGCTTTTTGTAGATGCTCTGGCTCCTGTGCTTGGTATTTTTATTTCTACTTTTATATCTTTGCCCGAATCAATTTTGGGTATTGTCCTCGCTCTGTTTTGTGGTTTCTTTCTTTATATTGGTGCTAGTGATTTGTTACCAGAAAGTCATCATAGGCATCCTACTTTATGGACAACCTTTACTACGGTATTGGGTTTTGCTGTGCTTTATTTGGCTATAAGTTTTGCCTAGTTTTATCTATAGACCTTTTCTATATTTGATGATACTTTATACGCAAAGGAGTTCTTATGATCACAAACAGAATCATGCTTGTCTCGAACCTATTCCTGATTCTTTTCGCTGTGTGGTTTGTCTTGGGTTTGACCTGCAGGCTTTTCGATTTCTTTTTTTGGTTTAAGGAGGTTGGACCCAAGGAAGGTAAGGCTTTCCTCAAGAATCTTCTGCGTGTTCTTTTTGATCGACATCTTGCCTTTCTGATTCTGGCCTGGAGCTATCTGTTTTTCTATATTATCTTGTGGTTCCGAGAGAATTGGGATCATGAGAAATTGGTGAGTATTTGTTCGGTTGATAATTGAGATTCTGATGGTGAGGGGGGTGCAATAATGCGCCCGAACGTTTTACGTTCGGGCGCATATTTTAATACCCATTTTTATTCATGTTATAATTATAAAAAATGGAAGAATCACAAAATAAAATTCCAGAAAAGAAAATTTTCGGATTAAATAAAAACATTTTCATATTGGGACTTACAAGTTTTTTCAATGATTTTTCAAATGAAATAATACTTTCTTCTTTTCCTGCATTTTTTACTTCAGTATTAAAGTCTGGCGCAGCTTCTCTTGGTCTTGTGGAGGGGGTGGCTGACGGAATAGCAAATATTTTGAAAATATATTCAGGTCAGCTTTCAGATAAATTGAAGAAAAGAAGGATTTTTATATTTTTTGGATATGGTATGTCTGTAGCTGTAAGACCTTTTTATATATTTATGAATAGTATTTTGGGAGTTTTGGGTCTTAGGGTAATAGATAGAATAGGAAAGGGTATAAGAGAAGCTCCTAGAGATGTAATAATATCTTTGTCTTCAAGTAAAGAAGAAATAGGTAGATCTTTTGGTTATCACAGGGCTATGGATACAGCTGGTGGAATCATTGGACCATTATTTGCGTATTTTATTTTATTAAAATGGCCAAATGGTTTTGGCACTATATTTTTTACAGCATTTTTGATTGGAATAATTTCATTCCTCACAATATTTTTTGTAAAAGAGGTTGCTGGTAAAAAGGATAAAGATGGTGTGAGAGTTTTTTCTTTAAATAATTTTTCAAAATTTTCTCTAAGATTCAAAATATATCTTTTCTCTATTTTCATTCTTTCTATAGGAAGTCTTCCTTCTGCCGTTTTACTTTTGAAAACCGTCTCAATTGGATTACTTATAGCTTCTATACCTCTTTTCTATATGATATATAGCGTTTCTTATTCTTTATTTTCTTATGGAGCAGGGAAATTGAGCGATAAAATAGGGACTTCTAGGGTTCTTGCATTTGGATATTTTGTTTTGATTATTTCTTATTTAACCTTAGCTTCTGCTCAAACATCTTTTATGCTCGCTATAGCATTTCTTATTGGAGGTCTTTTCTCTGCTTGTACAGATGCGACACAAAGAGCCTTTGTATCAAAAACAACTTCTGAAGATGAAAGGGGAACTGCTTTTGGTATTTATAATGCTGTGGTTGGTTTTGGTCTCATGATTTCTGGTGTTTTGGGTGGATATATTTGGCAAAATATAGGTCCTGAATTTGCTCTATTTATTTCTGAAGCTATTGTAGTCTTTGGTCTTTTGATATTTTTCATTAGTACTCAAATCGGCAGGTCTAAAATTTAGATTTTATAAATAGATTTTTATTCTATCGCATATTCTATTTGACAAGTAGCAAATAAAGATATATTATATTTGAGGTAATAAGTACTTCTTTAAGCTTTCTGATGGCTCTGCTTATTGGGGTAGAAAATTAATAATAAATACTGTGAAAACCATCAGGTTTCTCCTCATGCGTGTTACGGCAAGGAAGAGACTAAACAGAACCTTATTCGCGAGATGAGCTACGGTCTTGTGAATATAGTAGCTTCGGCAGCGGTTACAGTGGCGCGGTCCCCCTTCTGAAACTGTTTTCGGTTGTCAGAAGGGGGTTTCTTTTTATACTTTTATATAATGAAAAAAATAACAAAAAACAATAAAAATTTTTGGTCAAAAATTAAAAGACCTTTTTTTGTTATTGCTCCAATGGCAAATGTTACAGACATTGCTTTTCGTACTATGTTTGCAAAATATGGAAAACCAGATGTGATGTGGACAGAATTTGTTTCTGCCGATGGTCTATGTTCTTCTGGTAGGGAAGTATTGCTCAGGGATTTATCTTTTTCAAAAAAAGAAAAGCCTATAGTCGCTCAATTATTTTCTTCTCATACAGATAAAATGGAAAAGGCTTGTTCTATTGTGAAGAAATTGGGATTTGATGGTATAGATATAAATATGGGTTGCCCAGATAAATCTGTAGAAAAGCAAGGAGCGGGCGCTGGTCTCATAAAAAATCCAAAATTAGCAAAACAAATAATAGATTCAGCTAGAAAAGGTGCTCAAGATTTGCCTATTTCTGTAAAAACTAGAATTGGCTATAACAAAGATGAAATAGACACTTGGATTAGGTTTTTATTGGAACAAAAATTACCTGCTCTAACTGTTCATTTGAGAACCAGAAAAGAAATGTCTGATGTTCCTGCTCATTGGGAATTGATGAACAAAATTGTTTTATTGAGAAATGAAATTTCTCCAGATACTTTAATTATCGGAAATGGAGATGTGGAAAGTATTTCAGATGCTAAAGATAAAATAGATAAAACTGGTTGTGATGGAATTATGATAGGTAGAGGGATTTTTGGTAATCCTTGGTTTTTTAATAATAAAAAGAATTCAGATATACAAGTTGAAGAAAGATTAAAGGTAATGTTAGAGCATGCAAAGACTTTTGATAAATTATTGGGTGATATAAAAAATTTTGCAATAATGAAAAAGCATTTTAAAGCTTATGTATCTGGCTGGGATGGTGCAAAAGAATTGAGAGTAAAACTTATGGAAACCTCGTCTTTTAAAGAGGTTAAAGATATTGTAAATGATTATTTGAAAAACAATTAAGCATTTTTCTATTGTTTTTTATTTGTATATAAGCACTCTTGCATTATATTTTATTTAGTTTAGTATTATTCATCGGACAGGTTTGTCTTTCGAGACCGTATCTCGATTCCAGTACTTCGCCAAAAGTACTAGATAAACCTATTGAAAATAAACACCGAACGCAGGAGGTTGAAGATGAAGAATCATCGTCAGGCGTGCTGGGCCAATGCGCCCAACATCTCCACGTCGAACGGCGCTTCGTGATCCCCGCCCACCCGTTTCGGATGACTCATATCAACTGATTTGATCAGATTAACTGATCACGTCAGAGAGTCCCAGATACAGTTTGTGGCAAGGCCAAGGTTCTGTCTTCCAGACTTCTCCGTGGCTATGTCTGGAGCATGATGGCCGAAGTAATGTCTTTGGCCATAAGTTTCTGCTTTTCCAATAGCGGGTTTGATTGGTGGCAGAGTAAAATGGACTGATAATCCACTTGACCTGTCTCAT
>CAYTNX010000006.1:0-13347 GCA_964439365.1 uncultured Candidatus Saccharibacteria bacterium
GTCGGAGGGGGGAAGACTTCTTCCCAAACCCCATGATCCCCGAAGAATATTTTGTGAGCGTCTTTCGTCAGGTCGCGTGCGAAGAGTCGTTGAAGTCCCTTCTTTCGTCCCTACGAGGCCGTTTTCACCACCACTGCATTCTTGAACAGCTCTTCGCATCGAGTCAAACAGTCTTCTTGCAGTCTGGCTGTTCATAACCGATAATAAATATACACCCAAATATAGTTTTTGTCAAATCAATCTATTTCATCAATTCATCCACAACAGCTTTGACATCAGCTCCATCAGCTTTTCCTTTCAATTCTTTCATCAAAACTCCGACGAATTGGCCTACTTTCGATTTTTCTATAGAACCACCCATAGAAGATATTTTGGCTTCGGCTATCTTTTTTATCTCATCTCTACTCATGCTTTGAGGAAGAAAAGTTTCTAGTATTTTTAGTTCAGCTTTTTCTTTTTCAGCCAAATCTTTTCTATTTCCTTTTTCAAATTGTTCTATAGAATCTTTGTGCTGTTTTACGCTTCTTTTTATAAGAGTTAGAGAGCCTTCATCATTTAAAAAAGGTTCAGAGCTTTTTTGGGCTATCAATTCATTTGAAAAAAGAGCAATAAGACCTCTTAGAGTATCCAATCTTATTGAATCCTTTGCTCTCATTGCTTCAACTATTTGTTTTTTAATATTTTCATGTATTGTCATATACTGATATAATAGCATATATGAATACTCTACTCATAATTCTCATTATTCTTGTCTTAATAGCTACTTTTGTGACGGTTATTGTATTTTCTCGTAGAAAAGATTCAAAAGACACAGACAATATAGGCTTGAAGCTTATATTAGAACAATTAAACGAATTGAGTAGAACTGTAGATAGTAAAATAGGTGAAAACGCAAAAAGCATGCGCGAATCTATGCAAGCCCAGCTTTCAGAATCAGCTAGAATGATAAGAGAGGTTACAGCTGGACTTACAAAACTCGATGAGACAAATAAACAGGTGGTTTCTTTTGCAGATCAATTACAAAATCTTCAGGATATTTTAAAAAATCCAAAACATCGAGGAATTTTGGGTGAATACTATTTAGAAACATTACTTAGAAATGTTTTGGCTCCTAGTCAATACAAAATGCAATATGCTTTTTCAAATGGCGAAATAGTAGATGCGGTTGTTTTTGTTCGAGAAAAAATAATACCAATAGATTCAAAATTTTCTTTAGAAAATTATACTAAACTCATTGAAGAGAAAAATCCTATAGAAAAAGACAAATTAGAGAAGATTTTTGTTGCAGATTTGAAGCAAAGAATTCAGGAAACAGCAAAATACGTAAGACCTTCAGAAAATACTATGGAATTTGCTTTTATGTTTATACCTCACGAAGCTATTTATTATGATTTATTAATAAATAAAATTGGAGCCGTAACAGAAGAAACAGACAATCTTATACAAAGAGCCGCAAACAAATACAAGGTCATAATAGTCTCTCCTACATCATTTTTGGCCTATTTACAGACCGTTTTACAGGGTTTAAAGGCCTTGCAAATAGAAGAAACAGCAAAAGATATTATAAAGCGAGTTGATGAGCTTGGAGGCCATTTAAAAAAGTATGAAGATTATCATTTAAAGCTAGGAAATTCACTTTCTACAGTTGTAAATCATTACAATAATTCAGGAAAGGAATTGAAGAAAATAGACAAGGATATTTTGAGAATAACAGGGGATAATCCGGGTATTGAGTCTGGGGTTATTGACCACCCAGAAGAGATAGTGTAGTATTGTGTTTACTATGGAATTTGCAGTAATACAAACAGGAGGTAAACAATATAAGGTAAAGGCAGGCGATGAATTGAAGATAGAGAAGCTTGCTGGAGACCATAAAGAAGGCGATAAAATCGTTTTCGATAAGGTTTTACTAGTAGATAATGGCTCAGATACTACTATCGGTACACCTTTTATTGAAAAAGCAAAAGTAACAGCAACTATTATAAAAATCGGTTTATTACCTAAGGTAGATGTTATAAAATACAAACAAAAGAGTAAGTATTTCAAGAAAAACGGTCACAAACAGCCATATTTCAAAGTAAAGATAGAAGCATTAAAATAAACATTTAAAACACCTCGAATGAGGTGTTTTAAATTTTCTCTCGGTTTTTCAATGCGTTTTTTATGGTATCGGTATCAGAATATTCCAATTCTGTACCAGTAGACAAACCTCTTCCAAGAGTAAATATTTCAAAGTTTGAATTTGGAATTTTTTCTTTTAAATATGATTTTATAAAATCCCCAGTATGTTCTCCTTCAGCATTTAGATTGAGAGATAATATTATTTCTTTAAAATTATTTTTTTCAATTTTGGCCAATAATTCTTTCAATCGAACTTTCTTTTCTGGTTCTTTGTCTAAAATAGGTATAGAACCACCAAGTATAAAATAAAAGCCATTATAAAATTTACTTTTTTCTATTGCTTCATAATCTACATCTCTAGAGACTATCATTAGCTTATTTGAATCTCTATTTTTATCAGAACATATATTGCAAATACTGCCATTGCTATTTTGATAAAATCTAAAGCAAGAAGTACAGATTTTTATATTTTTCTTTATTTCAATTATTAATCTAGATATTTCTTCGAGATATGTAGTATTTTTTGTCAAAAGAAAATAAACAAATCTCTTGGCTTGTCTGGGACCTATACCAGGAAATTCTCTAAAGTATTCAGTTAGTTTAGAAATTGGATCCATTTGCGTCGAATTCTCCGAAATCATTCTTATCAATACTCATAAAGGTTGTTTTCTTATCATCAAAGTATAATTCTGCTACACCAGTAGGACCATTTCTATGCTTTTCTATCATGATTTTTGCTATATTTGGTCTTGCTGAAGCTGGGTCTTTATTGTACTTATCTTCTCTGTGAATAAACATAACAACATCAGCATCTTGTTCAATGGATCCAGAGTCGCGAAGATCAGATAGTCTAGGTTCTCCTCCTCTTTGCTCTACTGCACGAGAAAGCTGTGATAGTGCCAAGACGGGCACTTCCAATTCTCTGGCCAATTGTTTTAGGGAGCGAGAAATTTCTGTTACTTGCTGTACTATATTGTCGGAATTTCTACTTTGAGTAGGAACCATTAATTGAAGGTAATCAACAACTATAAGTCCTAATCCTTTTTCACTTTTCAATCTTCTTGCTACAGCTCGCATTTTTAGAATATTGTTTGCGGGTTGATCATCTATGTATATTGGTGCTTGAGAAAGTCTATCCATTGCATCTCTAATGGCTTTAAAATCATTTTCTACGGATAGATTGTGTCCTGTACGCAATTTCCATGAATCAACCTGTGATTCTGCTGCTAGCATACGATCTACTAGCTGCTGAGAGCTCATTTCTAGTGAAAATATTCCGACAGGGACTTTGTGATTTATGGCAGCCATACGAGCGATGTCTAGTGCTAGGGAAGTTTTACCCATAGATGGTCTAGCGGCAAGTATTATCAAATCTGATTTTTGAAGTCCGGCGAGTTTATTGTCTAAGGCATGAAAACCTGTAGGTATACCTCGTAATTGATCTTTTGTTGCATGAAGTTTGTCTATTCTTTCCCAAGCTTCTACTAAAGTATCTTTTAGGGCGACAAATTTGTGAGTTCCGGTAAAATTTGTTACTTCAAATATTTTTTTCTCTGCTTTGTCTAGAGTTTCTTCTATGTCCATTTCTTCATCAAAGCCTAGATTACCTACATATTCTGAAGCGTCTATAAGATCTCGCATTATATGCTTTTTTTGAATAATTTCGGCATAGTGTTTTGCATTACTAGAAGAGGGAACACCATGTACTAATTCTGTAAGATAAGACATCCCGCCAGCTTTTTCTAAAACTTCCTTTTCCTTTAATCTAGATGATAGGGAAAGTAAGTCTATTGGTATAGCTTTTCCATGAAGTTCTACCATTATAGACCATATGAGCTTATGTCTATCAGAATAAAAAGATCTTTCACCCACAACATCCATGACATCATGCATCATTTCTGGCCTTATCATAATAGAACCCAATAAAGCCTTCTCAGCTTCTAGACTTTGAGGAGGTACTCGTAAATCTTTTGTTTTAAAATATGGTGAAGTAGGAGTCATACTGTTTATTGTATCACTATTCTACTTTAAATATATTTTCAAGCCAAAACGTAAACAGTTGATAAGGTGTGTATTACTTTTTTAGCAAATCATAGCCATCATTTGTATCTTTTATTTCAAATCCTCTCTCTTCTATTTCTTTTCTTAAGGCATCTGCTTTTTCCCATTCTTTATTTTTTCTTGCCTCTTGTCTTGCTTCAGATAAAGCTATGATTTCTTGAGGAGTATTTTCTTTTTCATTATTCTTTATTTCATATATAGCTTTCAAACCAAAGCCAAAAACTCTATCAAAATCTAGCATCATGCTTATTTTTTCTTGAGCTTCTATACTATGATCTTTTATCACATCCCAAGTCAATGCTATAGCACACGCAGTATCGATATCATTATTTATTTTTTCTTTCAATTCTTTTTTATAATCGATTTTTTCTGCTGTTTCGTGTATATGCTCATTTTTTACTTCGCCAAGTCTTATAAAGGTTTCTATAAGGCGTATAAAGGCGTTTTGGCTGGCTTTGACTGCTTCCAAGCTAAAATTTATTTGTGATCTATAATGAGATGTCAGAAGCCAGTATCTAAAGGCTAGGGGAGATATGCCATTTTCTTCCAAATCCTTCAATTTTAGAAAATTATTTTTTGATTTGGACATTTTCTCATCATTAACATTCATAAATGCTCCATGCAGCCAATAATTTACAAAAGTTTTTCCTGTATATGCTTCTGATTGAGCTATTTCATTTGTATGATGGGGAAATATAAGATCTGTTCCTCCAGTATGTATATCAAAAGTCTCTCCAAGTTCTTTTATGGACATTGCCGAACATTCTATATGCCATCCAGGCCTTCCTTTGCCGAAAGGAGTTTCCCAAAATACCTCTCCATCTTCTTCTGTATGAAATTTCCATAAGGCAAAATCTCTAGGATTTTCTTTGCCATATTCATCATTCTTAATTCTTTCTTTTGTATCAGAGGTCAAATTTATTTTTGCCAATTTTCCATAATCTTTTATTGATTCTATAGCAAAATAAATTCCATCATTGCTTTTGTATGCAATTTTCTTTTCGAGAAGCACACAAATCATATCAATCATTTCTTTTATATTGTCTCTTGCTCTTAGAAGTTTGTTTGGAGTGAGAATATTCAGTGAATGAATATCAGAAATAAAAAGATTTTCAAAATGTTCAGTTAGTTTTTCTAATTTTATTTTTTGTTCTTTACTTTTTCTTATTGTTTTATCATCAATATCAGTAATATTCATTACCTGATTTACCTTGTAATTATTGTATTCAAATACTCTTCTCACTATATCGTCAAAAACAAATGTTCTTAGATTTCCTATATGAGCTGTATCGTATACAGTGGGTCCACAATGATACATACCAACAATACCATTTTCAATTGGTTTAAATTCCTCTTTTTGGCTTGTAAGTGTATTGTATAAATAGATAGGCATTGTTTTTATAACCATCCTTTTCTTTTAAATAAATAAAACATACCAACAGCGCCCAGAATTACTATTCCCACGATTATTTCCCAATCATAAGGATTACCGACAATAGGTTTGTGAGTAGTTGGAAGCATAAATAGGTTTAGGAAAAGCATAAGAGGGAAGGTAACAAAGGCCAAAATAGAGAAGATTTTTAGGCTTTCATTTTGTTTTGTGGATAATAATGAATCATTTGTATCTCTCAAATCATTCAATAATTCTCTATTACTTAAAACCAATTCATGAACAGTTGAATATTCATTTTTTAAATCTTCTATAAAATATCCAAAGCTTTTTACAAAGAAATCAGTAGGAACTTCAGCAAATGATTCTAATACATCTTTGTGAAGTCTGGATGTTTGTTTGAAATCTATCAATTCTCTAGAGATTTCTGATATAACCTCTACCATTTTCTTTTCATGACCTATGAAAATATGATTTTCTACTTCATTCAAAGCATCTTTGATATTTTCCAAATCTTCACTCATATGATTGTAGATTTTTTTCATCATATAATAGAAAATAACACCAGCGTGTTCGCCCAATCCGCTTTTGTCCAAAATTGAATTTGTTTCAAATACTCTAGAAAAACTATGCAAAGGTTCTACTATTTGATTTCTAGATGTGATTATGAAGTTATTTCCGATAACAAAATCTACTTCTTTTTCAATTACTACGTATTTTTTGCCGATTTTTGTTCTTATGGGTATATGAAGAGCTAGAAAAAGATAGTTTTTGTATACATCAACTTTTTGTTTTTTTGTAGGTGATAACAATTCTTCACCGACCAATGGATGAAGTCCGTGTTTTTTTATGAGAGAGGTTACATCTTCTTGGTCTGGTGATTCGACATCAATCCAAGTTAAATTTCTATAAGTATATGTTTTTATCATGATATTTAGTATATATCTAAAATATGTTTGAGTACAGATATTGTGTAATTGCTCATTAATATGGTGTTTTTTATTTTTCTAATAAAAAACATTGTAAGAAATATAAATATTTGAGATAATCATATCCATCGTATGAATAATCAACAACAAAAGAAAATTGTTTGGATCTTTATTGCTTTACTTATTTTAATAATAGTATTTTTTTCAGGTAAAACATTTGGTGAATATAGTTCAAAAACAAAATATACAAATGATATTTCAAAGGGCGGAGTATCTGTAACTGCAGATCAAATGGAGCCTTTTTGGAGAGTTTGGAATGTGCTTAGTGAAAAATATGTAGCAGCAACCACAACCGACAATCAAAAGCGTGTCTGGGGAGCTATACAAGGATTAGCCGCTTCTCAAAATGATCCATATACAGTTTTCTTTCCTCCAGAAGAAAATAAAACTTTCAGAGATGATATAGCAGGAAATTTTGAAGGAGTTGGAATGGAAATAGGAATAAAGGATGGAGTGCTTACAGTGGTTTCTCCTTTGAAAAATAGTCCAGCCGAAAGAGCAGGGGTGAAAACTGGCGATAAAATAGTAAAAATAGACGGCATAACCACAAATGATTTGCCTGTAGATAAAGCTGTAAAAAAGATAAGAGGTGCTAGAGGAACTACAGTAAAAATCGTTTTTGTTCGAGAAGGATCAAGTGAACCATTAGAAAAATCTATAGTTAGAGATGTTATAGATATACCTACATTAGAAACATCAACAAAATCAGATGTATTTGTTATAAACTTATTTAGTTTTACAGCACAATCATCAGATTTGTTTAGAAATGCTATTAGAGAATTTTTGCAATCAGGAAAAAACAAATTGATAATAGATTTGAGAGGCAATCCAGGAGGTTATTTGGAAGCTGCATGGGATATGTCTAGCTGGTTCTTACCTATAGGAAGCACTATAGTTACTGAGGATTTTGGAGGAAAAGGCGAAAATAAAGTATATAGAAGTAAAGGATATGATATTCTAAATAAATTCTTCGGTAAAAATAATTATAAAGTAGCAATACTCGTAAACAATGGCTCTGCCTCAGCTTCAGAAATAATGGCAGGTGCATTGAAGGAAAATGGGGTAGCCAAGCTTGTCGGAGTAAAGACTTTCGGTAAGGGTTCTGTTCAGGAATTGGTACCTATAACTATCGATACATCACTTAAGGTGACTATAGCAAGATGGCTTACACCAAATGGTCACAATCTATCTCATGATGGTCTAGATCCAGATTTTGAAGTAAAAATGACTCAAAAAGATTTGGATTCAATGAAAGATCCTCAATTAGACAAAGCAGTTGAAATTTTGAGTAAATAAGCGTATTATGGTCATATAATATAAGAATAAAACAGAAAAAACAGTATGAAAATAATTTTATTGAAAGATGTTGCGAAAGTTGGTAAAAAATACGAAACAAAAAACATAAGTGATGGATACGCTATAAATTTACTAATTCCAAAAGGTCTTGCTATAGCTGCTACACCAGATGCTATTAAGAGAATAGAATTGGAAAGATCAAAGGATGAAGGTGAAAAGAAAATACATCATGAATTGTTATTAAAAAATATAAAAGAATTGGATGGTGTTACTATAAATCTTACAGAAAAGGCAAATGATAAGGGTCATTTATTTGCAGGAGTTCATAAACTTGAGATTATACCAGCTATAGAAAAGCAAACTAGAATTCAAATATCTCCAGAATATATAGTTTTGGACAAACCTATTAAGGAAGTCGGATTACATGAGGTAGAAGTTAGGGTAGGGGAGATAAGTGTAAAATTTAATCTAGATATAAAAGCTCAATAGACTTCCCTTCTGTAGGGGATAAAAATCAGGTAAAGAATAAGATCTAATCTAGCTAAAAAACAAAAAAACCGGAATCTCCGGTTTTTTTGTTGTTATACTATATGAACTATTTTCTTTCTTTTAATTGTATTGTCGAAATGTGTCTTTCTTTTTGTTCCAAATGATACTTTGCCATCCTTTAATGCAAATAGGGTATGATCTTTTCCCATACCAATATTTTTGCCAGGTAATACTTCAGTACCTCTTTGGCGCACTATTATTGAGCCAATTTTGATAGATTCTCCATGATTGACCTTAACACCTAGGTATTTTGGTCCTGAATCTCTACCGTTTTGCGTTGATCCTCCGGATTTCTTTGTTGCCATAGTTGAAATAGTATATAAAACATTGCAATTAAAAGCAAGTCCTTTACCAAGCTTTATAACTATTGTCTAAAAAGCCTTGTAAAATAAGGGTTTTTGGGCTTTTTTCCATTTTTTATCCTTGACATATGATTTCAGATGTGCTAGTATTATAGGTAATACGAGGCATAGGTAAGTTCATTCTTACATATACCTCGTTTTAAATTATATGATTGAAATTACAACAGGTATTGCGTTTCTATTGTCCTCAATGTACGGAGCAGGTGCTCCCACAATCGATGCTGTAAATGTTCAAGCAAACACATCTACTTCAAAAGAATCACAAACTGCTATAGTTACTACAGATAGAAAATCTATAGAAAAGTATCTTCGTGAAAAATATGCCGATACTCCTATACTTGTAGAAATAGCTAGATGTGAATCAACTTTCACACATTATGATAAAGATGGAAAGATTGTCAGAGGAAAGGTAAACAAAGACGATGTCGGGGTGATGCAAATAAATGAAAAATATCACTTAGATATGTCTGCAAAGCTAGGTTACGATATACACACTATAGAAGGTAACGTAGCATATGCAAAGCATCTATATGAAGAGTCTGGTACAGAACCTTGGAGTGCATCATCAAAGTGTTGGTCAAAAGGTTTATCAGCTGATGATGTTGTAGCAAAAAATTAATAGGAGAGTAGATTGTTATATAAAATAAAACTCAAAAACAAAAGCCGATATTTAAAAAATATTGGTTTTTGTTTTTTGTATAAAGATAAAAAGGGGAGCGGATTTTGTTTCTTTAAAGGCCTTGCTTTTGCTAGATATAGTGTGTCGCACAATATACATTTTACACCATTCATATTAAACAAATAAGGCCTGAATCTGTATTGATTATAATCTCTACTACTATTTACCTATGATTCAATACATTAAATAATTTTCATTCTCCCCCATTATCTAATAAAAAATAATTTCAATTTATTTAATATTTATTATTGCCCTTTTATATCAATGATCACTTTTAATCTATTTAAATTTACTTTATCTTTCCATTCAAATTATATGAGAAAATTCTATCTATTGACAAAACTCATAATATATGAAATACTATATGCAGCATGAACACCATACTTTGGTGGGTACTCACAGTGATTGCTATCGCTTCATCTGCCATCGGTGTCGTTTTGATGACTTATTGGGGCAAGGTGATCTACTACGGCATTCCTGATCGTGAGTGCAAGGAACTTAAGAGGCAGGCTTGGGTTCTGCTACTCTTCGTACTCACGACCTTCTGCTTCATGTGCCTCTTTGACTGGAAGCCGTGATCGGTCAATCAGTCAGGGGCAACAAATAAAAACTGCGCATAGGTTCCTTGCGCAGTTTTCTTTTTGAATCATTTTTTAATAAATTTATGGGGAAGCTTTCGGTATAAGATTCTTTGTGGTGCTTGCGTATGAATCTTTTAATAATCCTTGATCTGTTCTGCTTTTTAATAAATCAATACCTGGATTCCAGATTAGTTTTATGAATACTTCATTCCAAAGAAATGTTGCGGGTTTTTGTAAATATTTATTCCAAACATATACAACAACATTTTTTGCATATTCTAAATTTGATTGAGTAACAGGAGATTCTACTGCTTTTCTAACATCAAAACCAAGAGCACCTAATAATATAAGACCTATAAGAGATATTATAATCCATTTAATCATAAATGAATTATAACATTGCAAATTACAAATATGAAAGTGGATTAAGATAAGCTCTAGGATCTGCTAGAGGAATGGTTACTCCTGAGCAATTTCTACTATTTGTAAGCTTGGTAATACGAACTCCTTCTGTAGCATAAACTCCAAAGTGTAAATGTGGACCAGTGGTGTATCCTGTATTTCCAGAATATCCTATAAAGTCACCGGTTGATACTTCCTGGCCTTTTGTGGCTACTATAAGAGACATATGGGCATATAGAGTAGAAATACCATTTGGATGTTTTATCATTATCCATTTACCATAAGAATAGCAACCTCTAGCTATATCTGTATTTCCTATTCCTACAACTACCCCGCTCAATGCTGATTTTACCGGTGTTCCTATAGATGCAGCAAAATCTACTCCTGTATGACCCTTGCCGTTGTATACTTGAGGGTTTTTTGTGGCAAATTCGGTATTACCAAAATATTGAGTTATTTTGATTTTATCTAATGGCCATTTAAGAACACCTGAGCCAGAACTTGGTATGCTATTTGGATCAATGGCTATTTTTAGGGCAGATTCAAGGTCTGAGACTTCCCTTTCAAAAGCTTCTTTTTGAAGCTTCTTTGTATAAAGTAAATTATTATAATTTGTCTCTGTATTTTTTGTCTCTGCTAAAATATAATTTTTTTCTTTTACAGTATCGGCAATGATTTTTGTTTGATTTTTTAAATCTGATGTTAAGTCTTGTAATTCTTTCTTTTTATTTTCTGTTAGTTTTTTATTTTCTTCCAAATCAGTTTTTAGATTTTCTAGATCTTTGATTTTACCCTGCATATTTGCTTGTAATGTGGTCAATTCATCCGCATTATTCCATATTTCTGATAGAGATTTTTTATTTAGTAGAGTTTCTATAACAGAAGCTGAATTCATTTGAGAAATAGTATAAAGGGATTGCGATATAACCCTTCTGCTATCAGTTATTCTATCGCTTTTATCATTTATTTGTAGAGACAATTCTTTTATCTCTAGGTTTTTTTGAGCGATTTTATTTTCTGTTATTTTTATATCCGCTTGTAATTTTTTCTTGGATAAATCGAGAGATTTGATCGTATTATTTAGAGAATCTTTTTCTTTGCCCAAAGCTTCCAATTCTATTTGATATTGTTTTATTTCTTGATCTAGCTTTTGTATTGCATCATTTTTGTCATTTATTTTATTTTTCAATATATCTACACTTTCTGCTTTTGCAATAGAAAGTGTAATCAAAAAAATAAATGGAATTAGGAGAATTTTATATCGATTCATGGGCAAATTTTAATCTTTTTAGGGTTTCTTCTTTGCCTAGAATTTCTGAAATAGTAAATGGATCTGGAGATTTTTCTTTTCCAGAAAGGGCAACTCTCATCGGCCACAATACATTACCCTTCCCTCTCTCTTCTGCTAGAGGCCAAATAATAGATTTTACTGAATCTTTTGTAAAATCATTGGCATTTTCTAATAATTTTATTATTTGTTCTAAATAATTTTTTGTATTTACAAAGTCTTTTTCGTCTTTCCATTTTAATGATTCTTTGGGATAGTTTTCTAATTCTGTTGCAAATGAAAGCTCGCCATTTAATAATCCTTCAATATCTGAAAATTTATTTATTTTTTCTTTTATTAATGGTATAAGTTTTTCGGATGTATCTTTTGGAATATAGTCTTTTATTTTTTCTATAAAAGTTTTATTATCCATTTTTTCTATGTATTTTTTATTCATCCAATTCAACTTTTCTTCATTGAATATTGCTCCGGATTTTTGGACTTTTTCTAATTTAAATTTCTCTATTATTTCAGACATAGATAGTATTTCTTGATCTGTACCTGGATTCCAGCCCAATAAAACCATGAAGTTTATAAGTGCTTCTGGTAAATAGCCTCTATCTCGATATTCGCTTACTGCAAGAGCCCCTTTACGTTTTGAGAGCTTTGATCTGTCTGTACCCAAAACTAGCGGTATGTGAGCATATAAAGGCAATGGAAGGCCTAATGCTTCATATATAAGCATTTGTCTTGGTGTATTTGAAATATGATCTTCACCTCGAATTATGTGAGTTATTCCCATTTCATAATCATCAATAACTACCACTAGGTGGAATACGGGTTCATCTATGCTTTTTGCTATTATGAAATCTCCAAGTTCGGTAGTATCGAATTCTATTTTTCCTCTTATCAAATCATTGAATACTACTTTTTTATTTGGATTTTTGAATCTTATAACCTCTTCTCTGTCACCAGCTTCTTTTGGTGTTTCTTTTGATACAAAAGCATTGCCGCTGTCCATTAATTTTTTTATATAGTTTTTGTATATTTCTGTTCTGTCTGATTGTCTGTAGAATTCATCGTATTTTAAACCTAGCCAAGATAAGCTGTCTATTATGTTTTGCTCATATTCTTTTTTTGATCTGATTTTGTCTGTATCCTCTATTCTCAATACAAATTTGCCTTTATTTTGTAATGCAAATATATAAGAAAAAAGAGCGGTTCTATAGCTTCCGACATGAAAGAGTCCTGTGGGAGATGGTGCAAATCTAGTTATTACTTTTTTTTCCATATTGGATGTCATTATAACACAAAAGCGCCCTTAGGCGCTCGGTGTTTTTGATTTTGTTTTTATTAGCCCTTTATTTCTGTAACACCAGCTGTAACTCTAAAGTGTTTCATTATTGTATTTCCTGAAGCATCTTTTAATGCTGAATCCTTCTTTGAATCAAATTTCTTATCTCCATCATCTACATAAAGAACTGCATAGTACAATCCTCCTTCTTTTGTTGATGAATTTAGAGTGATTTTTCCTGGATTTGTTCCTTTGTCAAAATACTGATATCCGATTACATCGCCAGGTACTCCCTTATTGTCTGATTGAATTACTACGAATCCTGATTTTGCTAGAGTAACTGATGATATGTATAC
>CAYTNX010000007.1:0-10699 GCA_964439365.1 uncultured Candidatus Saccharibacteria bacterium
AACAAGGCACGGGTAGCGGAAGCTGCTCGTGGATTATTTCAAATTGAATCTCGATATCAATCTTTTAGATTTATATCTGACCGTGTCGATTGATTGTTGGTATTTATATCTTCAATCCAAGAGGTATTGTTCTACACTTTTATGTGAACACTCAGTCCGCGAGATAAAGGACATAGGTCGGTTACAGCTTAAGCGTAACTGACCGAATGAACGGAACAAAATAAAGAACAGTAAAAAGAAAAAACCACCCGATAAGGTGGTTTTTTCTTACAAAAAACTACCCATCTTGGAAAGAGTGGGTAGTTGTTGGTAGGGTTATTTTTCAAAAAACCCCACCCATATATAAGTCCAGTCGGCACATCGGCATTGTGCGGAGTTGATTAGTTTTTCAGCTCCGTTTTTGTTTATCGTCCTTTCAATTGCTTGGAAAAATTTGCTTGCACTGCTTTCTTCGATCAATGCAAAGATGCATTCCGGACCGTTTTCTCCATCCTCAAGATGATGGATTGAAAACATTGCACCTGATCCTGAGGGTGTTATGAAGACACCCTTAATCATTGCACTTTCGATTCGACTTGTTTTAAGATATTCTTCAATCCATTTTTTGATGCAGGTACCATTTCCAAAAGTACCAGCAACCCTCATTTTGAATTTAGACATTGTTCATTCCTCCATTTTTACAGCTAAAATTAAATTATCACAATAATAATGTTAAGTCAAATTTAAATTATTTATAATAATTGTGTTTTATTGATATTTCTGTTATATTTTGATAGAAAATTTATAAATAGCGAATCTCTTTTAATCGAGTGATTAATCAGGAAATTTTGGAAAAAGAGAGTTCGTGAAGTAAAAATTTAAATGCATATGCGCGTATAGCTCAGTTGGTAGAGCACACCACTGATACTGGTGGGGTCCTAAGTTCGAATCTTAGTACGCGCACAATATGTTTTCTGAAAATAATAGCTCTTTGGATATATCAAATATAAAATATATAAAAATATTCACAGCATTGATATTTAGTTGGTTTTTTATTGATCATGCAAATAATGCAAGATTAGATTCTAGTTGGAATTTTATAGATTCAGTAGATCTCATATTTCATGAGGCTGGTCATTCTTTATTTATGTTTTTTGGAGATTTTATTCGTATATCAGCGGGTTCATTTTTTCAAATAGCTTTGCCTTTGTTTTTTGTAATTTATTTTTTATTTAAAAAAGAGAAATTCTCAGCTTCTTTATTATTGTTTTGGTTAGGTCAAAATATTATGAATGTGGCTATTTACGCTGGTGATGCAATAGTACAGAGATTGGATTTGTTGGGAGGAGATGGTGTAATGCATGATTGGAATTTTATTTTGTCTTATCTGCATATTTTAAAATATACTGACAACATAGCATATGTGATGTATAATTTTGGCTTTTTTGTTATAATTATCGCAATGGTTTTATCATTTTATTTTGCTTTTGCAAAAGAAGAAAATCTATAGTAACATATAGTCTCAATTAACTTAAAAACATATGATGAATCTTGGAAAAAAAACAAAAGTAGTTTGTACTATAGGTCCAGCTACTGAGACAGAAGAAAAATTAATGGCTCTTGTTGATGCAGGTATGAATGTTATGAGATTAAACTTTTCTCATGGTGATTTTGCAGAGCATCAAAAGAGAGTTGATACTTTGAATAAAATAATGGAAAAGACTGGAAACACTCTAGCTATAATGCAGGATCTTGGAGGGCCCAAAATTCGTATAGGTGAATTTGAAAAAGGCTCAATAATTTTGAAGGAAGGACAGACTTTTATACTTACTACTGAGCAAGTTATGGGTAATGAAGAAAAAGTTTTTGTAAATTATCCTCTTTTGCCAAAAGAAGTAAAAGTCGGTGGTTATGTATTACTTCATGATGGAAAGAAAAAGTTACAAATAACAGATATAAAGGGTAATGAAGTTTTCACAAAGGTAATAGTTGGGAGTGAAATAAAAAATAAAAGAGGTGTAAATTTGCCAGGCGCATATCTTTCTATAAGTTCTATAACAGAAAAGGATAGAAAAGATTTGGAATTTGGAATAAAAAATCAAGTAGATTTCATCGCTCTTTCTTTTGTTAGAAGACCTACCGATATTGTTGAATTAAGAGAAATTCTATCAAAGGCAAAATCAAAAGCCGGTATAATTGCAAAAATAGAAACACCAGAGGCTCTAGAAAATATAGATGAAATAATCGACTTGGCTGATGGAATCATGGTTGCAAGAGGGGATTTGGCAATAGAAATACCAGCAGAAGAAGTTCCATTGGTTCAAAAAATGCTTATTCAAAAATGTAATGCTTTGGGTAAACCAGTTATAACTGCTACTCAAATGCTAGAATCTATGATTAAGAGTCCAGTTCCTACAAGAGCTGAAGTATCTGATGTTGCTAACGCTATAATAGACGGTACAGATGCAATAATGCTTTCTGAAGAAACTACTTTGGGTGATTATCCTGTTGAGGCCGTTCAAATGATGACAAGAATAGCTTTGAGAGTAGAAAAGGATGTTTATACTACAGATACTATTGCTGAATATGATGATTCACATGGTATTACAGATGTTACTTCTCAATCAGCAGTTCTTGCTTGTCATGAAGTCGAAGCTAGATTTTTGGTGGCTCTTACAGAGTCTGGACGTACAGCTCGTATGCTTGCTCGATATAGACCAGCTGAAAGAATAATTGCCATGACTTTGACACAAGAATCAGCTAGAAAATTGACCTTATCATTTGGTTGTTTTCCTATAATTGTAGAAAAATTTACAACAGTAGATGAAATAATGGATACAGTAAAGAAAGTTACTCTAAAGGACAAATTGGCAGTTGAAGGGGATAAAGTTGTTATTGTTGCGGGTATGCCTTTCGGAAAAATAAAAGAGACAAATATGATGCTTGTAGAAACTATTTAGTACAAATTTTTCTATTTATTTTGATTATCTGATAAAACAATAAAAATATCCACAAGTTCTAAAGAAACAATAAAGTTTTTATAAAAAACACCCTTGCGGGTGTTTTTTATTTAAAGATATAATTGTTTTTATGATTACAAAAAATTTCAAGACAAAAATTTATACATTATCAGATTCAGATTTGTTATTGGATTCAAATAAAAATAGAGAATATGTTTTGAAAATAAGAGATTTGCCTTTAGAAAATAAGCCAAGAGAAAAGCTTATAGATAGAGGTCCCGAAGCTCTTTCTTTATCCGAATTATTGGCGATTATTTTTAATACTGGCAACAAAAATGAGGATGTTTTGCAAATGTCCAATCGTATAATAAAAGAATATGGAGAAAAAAGTATAATATCAGAGAAAGATGCAAAAAGACTTTCTCAAGAAATAAATATTCCTATAGGCAAGGCCTGCCAGGTCGTAGCTTGCGGAGAAATAGGCAGAAGACTTTATGAAAAAAATGATTCAGGGTTTTTTGTAATTAGAAATGCAAAAGATGTATATGATTATTTAGAAGATATGAGAGTATTGCCCAAAGAACATTTAAGAGGCTTATATTTAAATAGTCACAATCGCATTATTCATGATGAAGTAATATCTATCGGTACCATCAATTCAAACCTCATTCATCCTCGAGAGGTTTTTAGACCGGCCATAGAGTACAATGCTGTAGCTATTGTGCTTGCTCACAATCATCCTTCAAATGTATCTATTCCAAGTTCTCAAGATATAGAAATTACTCAACAAATAATAAAAGCTGGAAAAATATTGGGAATAGATGTATTGGATCATGTCATAATAACCAAAAATACTTATATGAGTGTAAATGCAAATTATTAGCTATATATTTATATGAAAAATTACAATTTTATATCTCCATCTATAGACGGAGTATTATCTGATGATGGTTTGTATTTTGAGGGTGTAAATAGACCCATGGAAATCTATATTCTGAGGGATGGTGGAAAAATAGATCAGAAAAATATAGAGATACTTGAAAAATATTTTAATGATGTTTATAATCTCTTTCTAAGAAAAATTTCTTATTTTGCCTCTTTCGAATCATTAAATGATGAGGAAGATACAAAACTTCAGGCTCTTTTGCAAGAATTAATAAAGGTTAAAAGACTTGTATTTGGAATTTCTGAAGAAAAGAAAGAATAATTATATTTGCTATAATACACTTGTGAATTACAAAGATTACTTTAAGGATAAAAAAATAGCTGTAATTGGTCTAGGTATTCATGGTGAAATGATTGCCGATATCAAATTTTTATTGAGAAATAAAGCCAAGGTTTCTCTATTTGATATGAGAAGTGAAGAAAGGGTAAAGAAATACGTATTGAATCTTTCTATTGGAGGCATAGAAAATATTTCATTTGGAAAGATAGAACAAGATGATTTAAGGGGTTTTGATTTGATAATACTATCTCCTGATATTTCAAAAAGATCTACTTTTTTGAAAAAAGCCATCAATGATGGTATTCAAATAGAATTTCCTGATACTATTTTTTTCAAATTGGCTCCTCCTGTTATCGTCATAGGTATTATGGGTGTTTGTGGAAAAAGTACGGTTCTACATCTTATTTATTGAATGCTAAAGAAGGCTTTTATTGAATACAAAAATCAAGGATTATTTGTAATAGATCCAGATTCACCAAATGGCGCTTTAAATCATTTAAAAAAGATAAAAAAAGATGATGTTGTTTTGATACGTATTCCAGAATTTATGTTGGAGCATTATTATCAAATGAGAATAAGTCCACATGTGGCTGTTATAACCACTCCCGTTTCTTTTAAAATATTAGAATTTCAAACTCAAAACAATTTTATCGTAGCTACTGATGATGTGATTGATTCAATAAAATCACAAAAAGATCTTATTTCTCGTGCAAAGATGTTGAGAACTAGAGTAAGTTCTGTTCCAAATGATTGGCTTTTGGATTCAAAAACTATTCATAATTTAGAAAATGTCGCTTTGGCTGTTCAAACTGCAGAATTGTTTAAGGTTTCTAAAGAAATATCTAGAGAAATTATTCAAAATTTCTTGGGTTTGAGAGGTCATTTGGAATTTGTAAAAAAGCTTGGCGGTATAGATTTTTACAATGATTCATGTTCTATTGCACCACCATCAACTCTTTTTGCAATGCGTACTTTGTCAAAAAACAAAAATATTATTTTGATTTTGGGTGGTGCTTATACTGGATATGATTATGTTGAATTGATAAAAAACATACCTATTTATGTATCTGCATTAATACTTCTTCCTGGTAGCGGCACTATAGGACTTAGAGAGAAAATAGAGAATATAAAAGATATAGTTTGTATAAAAGTTTTAAATTTGGAACAAGCAGTAAAAAAAGCAAAGGATTATGCAAAAAAAGGGGATACTGTTTTGTTTAGTCCGGGTTTTGATGCGGTTGGTGTTGATATATCAAGAAAAGAAAGAGGCGAAAGATTTATTAAGGCAGTAAGAAATTTATAATAAAAATAAATTTATATTTTTTAAAAAAAATCTAATTGTTTTAGAGAATTAATCTCCACAGATAATACAGACAACAGAACCATTCCATACTTTTCCTGTATATACAGCTTGCATTAATCCAGCTACTGAAAGTGCAGAGTTTGTGGATATTGAAAGTTTTGTATTGTCTTTTGTGATAAATTGAGCTGTGCGTATTTGTTCATTTGAAGCTATCCATCCACTACCTCCATTTTTTTCTATTAATTTTATAAGATTATCTTTTCTTAGTGCAGTATGATCTACTATGGCATCAGCTATTGATGATTCATCCAATGTTTCATCATCTACAAAAGCATTTGCTATGGGATGACATGAGGATGTTTGCACTATATGTACTTCTATCTTTTTATTTTGTGAATTAAAATATTCAATCAATGCTTGAGCTGTGGTACCTGATGATGTTCCTACAAATACAGCTTTCAATTCTGGAATCATCAATAATTCTTCAGCTAAAGTATTGTAACCAGCCAATGCCAAATCATCCGTCGACTGTCTCAATGCTCTTATTTTGTCATCTTTGATTATTGTAAATAATGTTTGCAAAGGTCTATCGTGCATAGTCACGCTAATAAATTCATTCTTGAATCTTTCGAGCTTGTGTAACTTTTTATTGGATATATGTCTACCAACCAAAATATCCAATTTTATTTTTTCATTTTTTTCTTTATTTAATTTTTCTATATACAAAGCTGATGCCAATGCTGCGTTTCCAGAAGAAGAAACTGCAAAATGTCTAATTCCTTCTTTCATATATACATCTATCATATAGGGTATGGAGCGCCCTTTATGTGAACCATAAGGATGCAAATCCTCTCTTTTGAAGTACAAAGACTTTATTTCCAAAGACTTTGCTAGCTTTGGGTATTCCTCATGAACAGTTATCATGTTGATATTATACGATATTTTGTTTAGTATTAGAAGATATTTGATTAGATATTTAGATCATTAATCAAAAATCAAATATTATATATATGAAATCAATTTGCCCAGAATGTAAAAACAATATAGATTTATCCAAGTATTCAACTATTAAAGAAGATATGGTTATTGAATGTAATCATTGCGGTATAACTCTTTTGATAAAGAAAATCGAGAATAATGAATTGAATACTGAGATTATAGATGAAGGAAAATAATTATTTTATTTTTTCAATCATTTCTTCTATCATACCTCTAAAACCATGAGAACCTAAAAAGGCTATTATGCTGTCATTTTCATTGGCATATTCCAATGCTTTTTTTACTAATTCACTATCATCTTCAATATAAAAAGTATTATCTTTTGTTTTGGATATAGTCTTTGCCAATTCTTCTCCCTCCATAGGCATTTCATCTGATACTTTGAGTTTTGTTAGTCTTGGTATTATTACCACATCACTATTTTTGAAAGCATTATCGTATTTATAAGAAGATTCTCTTTGTCTACCACCTATATTTGGTTCAAAAATAACTACAATTTTACCTTTGTATATATTTGTTAAATTCTCTAAAACAGAAGAAGCTTTTTCTGGGGAATGAGCTATATCATCTATAATAGTTATTTTGCCCTCATGTCTTTTTTCTAATCTTCTTTTTAATCCTTTAAAATCGGCAATTGCTTTTATTATAGTATTTTTATCTATACCTATTTCACTGGCCATAGCAAAACAAGCTGTAATGTTTTCCGCTTGAAACGCACCTATCATTGATGAATGTATTTTGTATTCTATGTCTTTGTTTTTTATACAAAAATCTATTCCATTCTTATTTTGTTCAATATTATAGAATGTATAATCTGCATTATTTTTTCCATAAAATATAGCATTTTTGACAATACTCATAACTCCAGCATTGTCTTTGTTTGCTACTATTAGACCATTATTTCCGATTGATTGATTGAGTTTTTTGAATGCTTCAAAATAGCTTTCTTCTGTAGGATATAGATCTGCATGATCCCAAGATACTGCGGTCATTATCAGATGGGTAGGTTTGTAATATGAAAATTTAGGAGTATTGTCTGTGGGTGAGCTTTTGTATTCATCACCTTCAAATACATTCCAATCGCTATCAGTTAGCTTTGCTGATGATTCATGTGATAAAGAAATTCCACCAAACATATAAGTAGGATTTAGATTTGCTTTATCTAATATAAATGAGAGTAGGGCAGATGAAGAGGTTTTGCCCCAAGTACCAGTTACTACTATAGAATTCTTTTTGACAAAAAATTCTCCTATTGCTTCAGCAAAAGAATACATTGGTATATTATTTTCTTTGGCATATATTGTCTCTGGATTTTGTGTTCCAGAAGCTGTGCCTATTATTACTATATCTGGTTTGCCCATTTTCTCTACATGCCAGCCAGCGTAAAATTGAACTCCATGTTTTTCTAATTCTGTAGAAACAGGAGGGAAGAATCCTTTGTCTGAGCCGGTAACTTTAAAGCCTCTATTGTGAAATGCTATGGCCAATGCACTTGTAGCTACTCCACAAATTCCTATTACATGAATATGTTTTGACATAAATTAAACCTTTAAATTATTATTTAATATATTTTTTACTTCATTAATATCTTTTTTCCATTCTTTTCCATCCAACCATTCTATTCCTTCAAATTGTAACTTATAAACATCGTTTGGTCTTTGTAATGATCCTAAATAAATATATTTTAAACCTAATGTTTGAGCTTCGGCTATTGTTTTTGTCATCATTACAAGACCCATATCTTTTGAGGCTTTTTCCAAATCATAAAATGGATATGAATAATGTAAAATGTCATTATTTAAATAACATATAGCATAACCCAAATTTATATTTGAACTCTTGAAAGATAATAAAGTATTAAAATTTAATGAATTGGTTATTATTTCTTTTATTTTATTTGCAGAAAAAGCCCCGCCAGCTTTTTTGTCATAAAAATCTTTGGCCATTTTTCCTATAGACCAAGAATAAAGACTATAGGGTATTTCGTTTTTTTCTAAAATTATATTCTCTCCCTTTTTCATTATTCTTCTATTTTCACTTGTCATTGAAAACTTGCTCAAATCTATTCTCACACTTCTGGTTTGATGCATTAAGCCCTTTTCTATTCTTATAAAGACAAATCCATTGTCATACATTCTAGAGATACTTTCATCGCTCTCATCATTTAAAATTTCCTCTTTCCATTTAAGATATTTTGATGAGTCCATGGATTAATGTAATGCCAAATAAATACCAAATACAACAAAGATAAAGTGTATTATCCAAAATCTCATTATGGTTTTTTCTTCACTCCAACCCTTTAATTCGAAATGATGATGTATTGGTGCCATTTTGAATATTCGACGATTGAGTATATATCTACCAGATACCTGTATTAGTACGGTTATAGCTTCTACATAAAATAGAAAACCTAAAAAGAATATAGAGCCGATTTCTCCTATGGCTATAGTGTTTACTGCAAATAAAGCTCCAAGTCCAAGTGATCCTACATCTCCCATCATAAATCTTGCTGGTTTAATATTGAAATAAGTATATGCAACCAAAGAACCTACGGTTGTGGCGTTTAGTATGGCTATTTCACCAAAGCCATTTATCCAGCTCAAAATAGTTAAGGCACTAAATGATGATATAAGCATTCCTCCAGCTAGACCATCCATACCATCTGCTATGTTTACTGCATTTGCTGTAAACATAACTATAAAAATAACGAAAGGTATAATAAGCCATCCCAAATAAAAATCATAATTGAATGGTAAATATATATAATGCCAAGCAGAACCCAATTTATCATATATCCACCATGCGGTTATTGACCCTGCGACAAATTGTAATAACAATTTTTCATGAACATGTATTCCTTTGCTTGTTCTAGATCCTATCCATACTGAAGTTCTTTTGAACATAGACCAGGGTAGGGTAATAGCATACCAAAGTCTCATTTTAAATTCTTTATGAACTTTTATTAGTGTAAATATTTGAGAGAGTTTTCTAGATCTTCTTTCTATGCCAAAAATATTTAATAAATCGTCAACCGCACCAAGTCCTGCTGATAATAGCATTACGCTTATCGGTACCCATGTATAACTTCTAGACCAATTTAGAAAAAAAGTAATAACAGCTACTGTTATTATTATCAATAATCCACCCATCACAGGGGTTTTGTCTTTATTTCTTTGAGACTCTATTGAAATGAGCTCTCTTTTTGCACCTTTTATTATATTGTGTTTATAGAGAAATTTGATTAGAAACGGAGACCAAAGAAAGGCAATAAAGCAAGAAAAAAGAGCAAAACCAAGAATATAGGCCAGATCTGCTGTACCTTCTAATACACTTATCATGCTGATTAGATTAGCATAAAATTTGGTCTTTTTCCAATATTATTTTCTATGTTTTTATTAGAACCAGTTGATTCTGCGTAGCTCGGTTTTTGATTTTTTTGCTTTTACAAAAGTAAAATTGTCTTCATCAGTTTTGTCATTCTCAATCCATTTTTGTTTAATTAGATTTTCATTTATATTTAGTATTTCGATTTTGCCATTGTGTATGCCATGATTGTATTTTCCATCAGTTGGCCATGATATTGTGTGAGTATAATATATATTCTTCGGTATAGAATTTTCATAATCGATTTTATATACAATCAAAACATGATCTCTATCATAATCATCGCTTACTCCTAGCATGGTTATTATATCTCCAGCCATTATTTCTTTTATTGAAATTATTTTACTATTTTCTTCATGTGCAAAAGTTTGAACATTTGCATTTTCTATTGGTCGTATTTTGCATTTTATTTTGCCTAATATTCCTTTGCAAAAAGGGAAGGATAGGTTTTTTTCTATTTCACCTTTGCCTTTATTTTTACTTTCTTCATTTAAAATATAATAAGCAAAAGCAGAACAATCTATTCCTAGATTATTATCCACCAAATATCTTTTTAGTGAATCATTGTCAAAAGATTTTATATCCAATTTTTCCTTAAAGATTTTTTGTTCAATCTCCTCTTTCAAATCATCTATACTACCTTTTCCAGACTCTACTCTAAGTGCACCTCTCAATCCTAATGTGCGATTATTAAAATAAGGAATAGAACATACAGCATTTCCAATTTTGAAATTCTGATATTGTTCTATTATTTTCAATGAATTATCTGAAAGGGTTTTGGTTTCCATTTTTTTATGAAATCAATTCTAATATTTCTTTTCCTCTTTTATTAAATTTATTATGTGATTC
>CAYTNX010000007.1:10709-11931 GCA_964439365.1 uncultured Candidatus Saccharibacteria bacterium
AAATCAGCATTCAATTTGTCATTATTGTATTTTATCACTTTATATCCGGCTTCTATTATTTTATCCGTATCGATTTTACTAGAATTTTTTGTAACTCTTTGTAATATTTGAGCTCCATCATTTATTTGTATAATTTGATTATTGTTTGGTATTTTATTTAAGGCATTAAAATGTGCCTCAAAAATATTTACGCTATTTTCTGAAAATTTTATTTTATTTTGAAGTTCGGATTCATATGTCGTAGAAGCTGGTTGTCTAGCATTTATTTCAATCAAATTAAATTTATTTCTTTCTTCATCGAGTATTACATCTATACCAAAAAGTCCCAACCATCCAGATTTTTGCATTTTATAAGCCAATTGTTTTGCAATTTCTTCAAAATCTTTTAATTGTGATTCACTGAGAATTGTATGTGTTAGACTCCAATCATTTCCTATTGTACTAAAAGCATTTTCTGTGAAGGGAAGCATGCCAGTTATTTGATAGCTTATATTTCCTATTTGTATGTTTTTTTCTGTTACTACTATATTTACTGTAAACATGGGACCCTTTATAAAATCTGTAGTTTTTGCTTCTCTAAAAGGAAATTTTTCTTTTAGATTTTGTAATTCTTCTTTTGTTTGAATAAGTAATGTTCCATCTCCAGTATGTCCATGAGACCATTGTAATACAAATGCTTTATCATTCCATTCTACATCTTTTATTATAGATACTTTGTGTATTGGCAATAGATTCTCCAATTCTTCCAACCATTTTATTTGTGTTATTTTATTTTCTACTTTCTCAGACAATTCAGCACTTGGATTGAGTAAAGAATAATTGTTCTCTTTGCAGAAATCTTCTATATGAATAGTATTTTTAAAAACTATTATTTTGGTTTCTTTTTCGGAAAGAAATTCTTTTGAGGTTTTTGATTGAAGTATTTCTAATGTATCAAGTATTTTTTCTGAATCTATAAGTATTATATTTTCTTTATATTTATTTTTTAATTCTTCAGAATATGGAGTTTTATTTGTAATAATAAAATAATCTCCTTCAGGTTTTTTACCCAAAGCGCGCTCAATATCTCTTGTAATATAGGCTACTCTTGCCATTGTTATAGTGTAGTATATTATATCTTTATGTCTACTTTTTATGTTATAGCTACACCCATTGGAAATCTCGAGGATATAAGCCTTAGGGCATTGAGGATTCTTAAAGAAGTTGAGCTTATTTTGTGTGA
>CAYTNX010000008.1:0-11500 GCA_964439365.1 uncultured Candidatus Saccharibacteria bacterium
CCTTCATTGTCTTATAACGAGGGATAATATCTTTTACGGTTCCTGGTACAACATGACCATAATGAGGCTCTCCTGTAGCAAAAGGTGGTCCATCATAAAATACAAAATCACCCTTTGACGCTGGTTTTTCAAGGGTTTTTTTGAAAATCTGATTTTTTTCCCAAAAATCAAGTATTTTCTCTTCTGTTTCTGCTATCTTGCTTTTTTGTATAGTTTGTGGTTTTTGCTCTTCAGACATAAACATCATTTTAGCATTTTTTTTAAAGATAAAGAATAAGCAATTCCCTACATCTTTTCTGGTACTTCTATACCCAAAACCCATAAACCATTTTTCATTATTTGAGAAAAAATCTTTGTAAGCATTATTCTGTATGAAGAAATAGAATCTTCTTTGTCTATTATTTTATTTACTGAATAGTAAGAATTGAAAGTAGAAGCCAATTCTACAAGATACGTAACTATATGATGCGGAGCATATTCAATTCTAGATCTCTCTATAATTTCTGGGAAGCGCAATATTATTTTTTCCAAGAGATCGACTTCTTCAGGCAACTTTGTAATATTTTCAGATATGTTTGATTCTTTTGCCTTATTCAAAATAGCATTTGCTCTAACATAAGAATATTGTAAATATGGTCCAGAATCTCCATCAAATGAAACTGCCTTTTTTGAATCATAAATAATATCACCTCCTATAGACTGGCGAAGAATTGTATATTTCAAACCAGCTATAGCTATTTTACTTTTTATACTATTATGCAAATCTTTTTCAAAATTTCTTTCTTTCAATTTCTCTTCCACCAAACTTTCAAATTCTTCTATCATATCTTCAGCAGAAACTATATTTCCTTTTCGTGAAGACATTTTTCCTGAAGATGGTCTCAAAATTCCATGACTCAAATGTTTCATCTTGAGAGCTATATCAGGATATATTTCTTTTAAAGATGCCATTATTACTTTGAAATAATCATTCTGTTCATTTGCGGTAACGACAATTGATTCTGATAAATCTGTATATTTATCAAATTTCGCTTTGGTCAAACCAAGTTCTTTTGCCTCATAAGTAGGTAAACCCTGTGAATTTATAAAAACTCTAGTGTGAGTAGAATATTTTTCTCCAGGAAAAACTATAGCACCCTCACTCTTTTCAAATACCCCCTTATTCAAAAATTCATTTACTATTTTTAATCCACTTTCAAAAACATCACTTTCAAAAAAGAAATCATCAAATTTTGTTCCTAATTTTTTATAAATTAAATCAAAATAGTCTAGACTCCATTGTCTTCCCTTTTTATATATATCATTTATTTCAGCATCAGACTTTTCAAATATTTTCTTATTTACCTCAACAATTTCTTTTTTTGCATTTTCATCTTCATCATATTTATTTGAACCCAATACATACATTTCTCCTAGGAATTTTATCTTTTCTAAAAGAGAAATAGACTCATCAAAAAATGAATCTTTGTGGGATTGTACTGCCCAAATGGTTTTTGCTACATGAAGACCGATATCTCCTTGATAACAAGTTCTTATAACCTTTGCACCAGAAAATTCTACTATTCTAGAAATTGATTCACCTATTGTATTTGCCATAAGATGACCTATATGAAAAACCTTGAAAGGATTTGGGTCTGTATATTCAACCATTACTTTTTTTCCAGAATCTATATCTATACGACCAATTTTATCCCCTTTCTCCATAAGGGATTTTATTTCTTCAATAAAGTATTGATCTTTTATTTTAAAATTTATAAATCCAGGTCCAGCTATTTCTATACTCTTTATAAAATCTAAATTGTTTTTATTCAATTCTTCAACTATTTTATGAGCCAAGTCTTTTGGTGAGACTTTTAATTCTTTGGAATACAATAAAGCGATATTAGTAGAAAAATCTCCAAAAGTATTGTCCTCTGGGTGAGAGAGATTTATCAATGGTTTTTGTATTCCTAGTTGTTCTATAGCCACCTTTAAAGCTATTTTGATTTTATCGATCATTTTCTTATTGTAACATTATTATTGTAAGATAATCCAAAGCTTGACTAATATATACATAATTGTTACTGTCCACAATGGAAAAGTACAAAGATTATAAAAAAGAGGATGTCTGTAACTTATCAGTATAGACTTGGTGATTGGAACCCATCAAGAATACTGAATTACAGAATCGAGTGCGCACCTCCACGCATCCATCCCACCCGCTTCACAATTCTGTGAAGCGGGTTTTTATTTTATAAAATTTTATTTTTATTTCCTCAAAATCTTGTCTATTCTATCAGCAATTTTCTTCATATCATTCTCTTTTTTGCCTCTAGTAGTTTCTGCAGCAGTACCTATACGTATACCTGAAGGATCTACGGGTGGTCTAGTATCGTATGGAATAGCATTTTTATTTACTATAATTCCCTCTTTTTCCAATCTATCGCTAGCTTCTTTTCCTGAAATTCCCTTACCATTCATCCATGTATCAATAAGAATAAGATGAGTATCTGTTCCTCCAGAAATAATTTTCCAACCTTTTTTCATCAATTCATCAGCAAGAACTTTTGCATTTTTCTTTACTTGTAAAGCATATTTTTTGAAATCACCCGATGAAGCTTCCTTCAAAGCTATAGAGACTGCGGCGATTTGATTTTGATGTGGACCACCCTGAAGACCTGGGAATACTGCTTTGTCTATAAGATCACCGATAGAATGTTCTGTGATTTTATTGTCCTTACCTGTCTTTGAGATTTTTTTATCTATTCTAGAAAATATAATAGCGCTTCTAGGACCTCTTAAAGTTTTGTGAACTGTAGTAGTAACAATATCAGCATATTCAAATGGTGATGGATAAGCCTTACCAGCTACAAGACCAGCAAAATGTGACATATCTATCATAAGCAAAGAATCTCCCTTATCAGCAACCTCTCTTAATTTTTTGAAATCTATTTGTCTTGGATAAGCTGTATAACCTCCTACAAGAATATTTGGTTTTTCTTTTGTGGCTATTTGTTTTAATTCTTCATAATCAAGTGATTCCGTATTCTTATTTAGCCCATAAGGTATTTGATTCCAAATCTTGCCAGTAGCAGATACTTTGTGACCATGAGTAAGATGACCACCCTGATCCAAAGACATTCCCATAATCTTTCCACCCTGAGGAACAAGTGCCAAATAAACAGCGAGATTTGCTGGTGATCCAGACAAGGGCTGAACATTTACATGCCATTCTTCTTTTTTCAAACCAAAAAGTTTTAATGCTCTTTCTATAGCAAGCATTTCAACCTTATCGACTATTTGATTGCCTCCATAATATCTTTTTGTTGGATAGCCTTCTGAATATTTGTTGGTCAATTCTGAACCCAAAGCTTCCAAAACGTCTTTTGATACATAGTTTTCAGAAGCAATAAGGTTTATAACACTTTTCTGTCTTTTCTTTTCTAAATCTATAAGTTTTTTTATTTGTATGTCTTTCATATGTCCCAATTGTATTGTTAGTTTAATTCAGAGTCAATTATCTTAAAAAAATCCTCCTTAACTTCTTCAAATGGTCTATTTGCATCAATAACTTTATGTTTAACTTTTTTAAAAAAATTTTTATAACCTTTTCTGATTCGATTATGAAAATCAATTTTTCTTCCATCAAAATGATTGCTGTCATTTGTTGCGGAATTTCTAGACTGTACCCTTTTTAACCCCTCTTCAACATCCACATCAATATAAATATATAAATCTGGAGCTTTAGACAGATTTCCTCTCAAGCTCCAAAATAATTTTTCTAATTTAGGTGTTTTTTGTGCATATATTTGATAAGCATAAGAAGAAGCATCAAATCTATCAGATATTACGCTCTTATGGGTTAATAAACTTGGCTTAATCAATTTATTAACATGATCAAATCGTGCTGCAAACATAAGACAAATCATAGTATATGCATCTGCATATTTAGCTAGTGGATGCTTTAAAACTAAATTTCTTATTTCTTCAGCGTATTCAGATCCTCCAGGTTCTCTGGTTATTAAAAATTTATCTTTATATTTATCATTCAAAGCTTTTAGCAAAGAAGATTTTCCAGACCCCTCCCCACCTTCAATTACAATAAATTTTGATTTTTTATTTTTAATCATTTTATTTAATGGACTAAATATAGCATAAGGTGTATAAATTAAAATGGAAACACTGTATAATTGACAATATGAAAACAATAGAACATCCAGACGAAACATACAAAAAACTTCTAAGAGAAATCTTGGAAGAAGGTGTGACAAAGAGTGACAGAACAGGCACAGGAACAACAAGTCGATTCGGGACACAAATGAGATTCGACTTGGAGCAAGGATTTCCCTTACTTACAACCAAGAAACTCCCCTTCAAAATGATATTGGGCGAGCTTCTGTGGTTTATCAAGGGAGATACAAAACTCAGAACACTTTTACTGCAAAATATTCACATTTGGGATGAATGGCCATTCAAACACTATCTGAAAGCAAATAACTTACCCATACCAACCATAAATGGTGAAGATTGGAAAAATCAGATGAAGGAATTCACCGACAGGATTGCCTCTGATGATGAATTCAATGAAAAATGGGGTGATCTTGGTCCTGTATACGGTAAACAGTGGAGGAATTGGATTTGCCCTGACGGATCATCGATCGATCAGCTTGCTCAGGCAATAAGCATGATTCGTAAAAATCCTGATTCTAGAAGAATAATAGTTAGCGCATGGAACCCTGCGGAAATTGAAGAGATGGCGAAAGCCGGGCTTCCTCCATGTCATTGCCTATTTCAATTCTTTGTAGCTGATGGCAAACTTTCTTGCCATCTATACCAGAGAAGTTGTGATACTTTTCTGGGTGTTCCATTCAACATAGCATCATATTCACTACTCACCATCATGATTGCTCATGTAACAGGTCTTAAACCTGGAGATTTTGTGTGGACGGGTGGTGATACACACATTTATTCAAATCACATTGATCAGGTCAAAGAACAACTCTCAAGAGAACCCAAAGAAATACCCCGTGTAAAAATCCTGAAAAAGGATGTAAAAGAAATCTGGGATTTCGGAATCGAAGACTTCGAGCTAATCGGGTATGATCCTCACCCGGCTATCAAAGCACCGATTGCGGTATAAAATTTTTTATACTCAATCATCAAGAGCCTAGACACGTTTGTGCCTAGGCTCTTTATTATGATAAGATAAAAACATTAATTCACAGAAAAAATAATATGGCATTATCAGATAAAAAAATAGTAGAAGAAATTAAGAAAGAAAATATTGTTATTGAGCCATTCAAAAGAGCAAACTTAGCAACATCAAGTTATGATGTAACCCTTGGTAAATATTATTTTAGAGAAAACAAGCCTAACTATATACTGAATCACTATAATATTTATAATAAGAAACACACTGACTATGTTTGGGGGACCAAAGCAGAGAAAGCAGAAAAAGCATCTAAAATTTTTAAGAATTTTTCAGCGTTCGAATGGGTTGGCATATCACCAAATGACGAAATAATACTCCTAGAACCTGGAGAAACGATATTGGCTCATACCAATGAATTTATAGGTGGTAAAAATCACATAACAACAATGATGAAAGCAAGATCATCTATGGGTAGAAATTTTATTGAGGTTTGTAAGTGTGCGGGCTGGGGAGATGTTGGATATGTGAATAGATGGACTATGGAAATAACAAACAATTCAAGACATTATGCTATTCCCCTAGTAGTAGGTAGAAGAATAGCTCAAATAATATTTTTTGAAACTGGTGAAATAATCAGTAACGATTACAGTAGTGGTGGTAAATATCAAAGTCATCAAGATATAGAAAAAATGAAAAAAGAATGGGATCCAAGTTCTATGCTTCCAAAACTTTATTTGGATAGAGATATTAATAAAAAATAAAATGCCCAAAGTATTTATCATAGCTGCTGTTTCAATGGATGGTTTTATAGCAAAAGACACAAATCATCCGGCTTTATGGACAAGTAAAGCTGATAAAAAAAGATTTATTGAACTAACAAAAAATGCTGGTGTTATAGTCATGGGTTCTACTACCTACAAAACCATAATGAGACCATTGAAAGATAGATTGAATGTGGTTTATTCAAGAAATCATGTTTTCGAAGGTGTAGAAATGACAAATGATGAACCTAAGGTGCTTATAAACAAATTAGCAGAAAGAGGTTTTAAAGAAATAGCTATATGTGGTGGTTCAAATATATATTCTATGTTTCTTGAAGCTGGAGTTGTAGATACTATTTATCTTACTGTAGAGCCTATAATTTTTGGTAAGGGTATAAATCTTTTTAATAAGGAAATGCTACATCATTTAAAACTTATTGATTCAAAAGTATCTGAATCTGGTGGGTCATTATTATTGGAATATAAAGTTGATTATTCGGGAGTTCCTAGGATTATTTAGCAATAAAAAAGCGGGCGGGATTGTCCTTAAAAAATTTAAGGAGACAATCCCGCCCGCTTTTTCTTTATTTTACATCTACACCAAGAGATCTACATGAACCTTCAATTATCTTTATAGCTGCTTCTATTGTACCAGCATTCAAATCTGGCATCTTTCTTTCTGCAATCGCTCTAACTTGAGCTTTTGTTATAGTTCCGGCTCTTTTTACTGAATGCTTTCCACTTCCTTTTTCTTGACCGATAGCTTTCAAAATAAGTGAACTTGCTGGAGGAGTTTTTAGGACAAAATCATAAGTTCTGTCTTCATAAACTGTAATAACAACAGGAACCATATCGCCAGCCATGTTTTTTGTGGCATCATTAAACTTCTTTGTAAAATCACCTATATTTACACCCGCCTGACCAAGAGTAGGGCCAAGTGGAGGAGCTGGGGTTGCCTTTCCTGCTGGTGCTATTACCTTTACTTTTTTTATTATCTTTTTTGCCATAGTTATATGAGATTACCTTAAATCTTGTTAACTTGCAAGAAATCTAGTTCTACTGGTGTTTCTCGACCAAACATAGAAACCAAGACTTTTACCTTGCCCCTACTATCATCCACTTCACTAACCTTACCTTCAAGATCCTTAAATGGACCATCTACTATTTTTACAGTTTCATTTATAGACAAATCTATAGTGTGTTTTACCTCATCTTTATTCATTCTACTGAAAAGATTGTCCACCTCTTTCTTTTCCAATGGAACTGGAAATACACCTGAGCCAACGAATCCTGTAACTCTAGGAGTATTTCTTACAACATACCATGAATCATCTGTAACTATCATGTCTACAAGCACATAACCAGGATATATCTTTTCCTCTTCTTCTACCCTTTTACCTGATTTTATTTTGATTTTTTTCTCAGTAGGAACAAGTACATTGAAAATACGATCTTCCATACCCAAAGACTCTATTCTTTGTTTTAAATTTCTGGCCACTGCATTTTCATAACCAGCGTATGTATGAATTGCATACCAATTTCTTTCTACTCCAATTTGCTGTTTTGACATAAATTTTTATTGATTATACCAAAAGGGTTAGTAAACGTGAGAATATATAATCAAACAAACCAAGTACGAAAGCTGTGATTATAGAAACAAGAACGACAACTATAGAGTAAACAATGGCTTGTTTTCTAGTAGGCCATGCCACATGTGACATTTCAGCTTTTGTTTCTTTTACATATTCTGTAATTTTCATATTTTTGAGAGTAATCTTTATTAAAAAACCCCTCAGGGGGTAATGCATATATACTACCCTTTTATAGCTTTATAGTCAAGACTATTTTAAATTGTGCACAAAAAAACAAATCACCTTAAAGTCATAGGTGATTTGTTTTTCCTAAAATTATCTAAATACTTATTTTATTTCGTAATTTATAGTTACATTTGACACAACTTTTTGTTCACCCTTTGGAATTTCTGGTGCAATTGAAGCCTTTGTATACATAACATCTGCAGACATTCCTTCTGGTCTAGCATATGGATAGTATTGATCATTACTTGAATCATAGAAATTTGTGATTCTAACAAGTCTTACACCCAAATCCTTTGCAATTTTCTGAGCTTTTGCTTTTGCATCGATTATAGCTTGTGATCTTGCTTTTGCTTTTACTGATTCTATATCATCGATTGAGAAGACCAAACCATTAACAGTCTGAATTCCAGCCTGACCAATAGTATCAAACAAAGAACCAGCTTTTGATAAATCTCTTATCTTTACTTCTATAGATTGACTTACATCATAACCATTCAAGAATGATTTTCCTGGAGGACATGAGTACTGAGTACATGGTCCTTGAGTATAATCATAATGAGGAACAATAGAATAAGAAGTAGTTTTTATATCTTTGTCTTCTACACCACCTGATCTAACAGCCTTCAAAGCATTGTTTATTTTTTCAGTTGCCTTTGACTGTGCTTCCTGAACAGTTTTTGCTGTTTCATTTATTGAAAATGAAAATGTGGCAATGTCAGGGATAGAGACAGCCTCTCCTTTACCATTCACAGAGAGATTATTTACAACAGGTATATCTTTGCCTACATATTCTATAGAAGCCAATTGCTTTAGAGATATTACGGCCAAAAATATAATTAGAAATACCCCTACCCATTTAGCAATTTTCCAAACTTTTTCCTGACTATTCATATATTTTTATAATTATATTAATTTATAATCAACACAAAATAACGACTATTTATTTTCTATATTATAACACGAATCGACAAGATTCTCAAAAAGAGCCAGGACCGTCATTTGGCCAACACCCCCCGGAACGGGTGTTATCATAGATACCAAATCTTTTACTCTTTCAAAATCAACATCACCTTTTATAATATCCTTATCTTTTGTTATCCCAATATCTATTACTATCTGATCTTTTTTAATATATTTCTCATCAAAAAAATGAGGTTTACCTATAGCTACAATAAGTATGTCAGAATTTTTTGTCTCTGACATCAAATCTATAGTTTTGCTATGACAAACATTTACAATAGCACCCTGCCCTGCGCACATTTTTGCTACGGGCTTACCGACAAGATTTGATCTACCTACTACAGTTACCTTTTTATTTAATAAATCAATATTATAGTATTTAAGCAATTCTTTTATACCTCTTGCAGTAGCTGGTATAAATTTTGATCCATTAGTAAGACCATCAATATCTTTTTTTGAATCAATATTATTTATAATTTTTTCTGAATCCAAATGCGCCGGCAAAGGCAATTGAACAATAATTCCATTTACGCTTTTGTCTCGATTGTATTTATTTATAATTTCGATTAAAGTCTTTTCGTCTATATTTTCATCAAGTTGAATATGTATTTCTTTTACTCCTATTTTCTGAGCAAAAATCTTTTTTGATTTTATAAAAGAGTTTGAATCAGCTCTATTTCCTATTTGCAATATAACAATACAAGGAATAAAAGACATTTTCTTAATCTTTTCGATAAGTAAAGAAGTATAAAATTCCTTTGTTTTTCTACCATCCAAAATAATCATGACATTTACATTACCATGATTTTGTGGGATTTTCTATAGAAATAGTTTTTTGTTCTTTTGTAGTAGCTGTTTCAAAAGTAAGAGATGTGGCGGTCAGGGCGATTTTCTTTTCTGGCAATGATATATTTGAGCCATATTTACTATCACCTACTATTGGATGTTTTATATGAGAAAGCTGTGCTCTTATCTGATGATGTCTGCCAGTTTTTAATATTATTTTTAATAAAGAAAATTCTCCTTCTGTTTTTATAAGTTCATAAGACAATTCTGCCATATCAGAACCATGTCTTTCATTATCAAAAACTTTTGAATAGTTTTGATTTTCATCATGTTCTATATAATTTATCAAAACACCCTTTTTATCCTTCAAAAGTCCATGAACCCAGGCATGATATTCTTTTTTGATAGTATGATTTCTAAACTGTTCAGAAAGTCTTGATGCTCCTTTTGAAGTCTTTGCAAACAAAACAATACCGTCAACATTCCTATCCAATCTATGAATAAGTCCAAGAAAAACATTTCCTGGTTTGTCATATTTTCTCTTTAAATAAGATTTGACCTCTTCCATAAGAGAAATATCACCGCTTTTATCCCCTTGAACCAGAATTCCAGCAGGTTTGTATACAGCAATCAAATGATTGTCTTCGAAAAGAATTTTTATATCCATAAATTTTATTTACTCCACCTTGCAAATATTCCGCAAGGCAAAAGTCTAGATTCTCCTACTTTATCCTTTTTTTCTTCAATAGCAAGCTCCCCTATTTCCAATTTTCCTGAAAATTTTTCTAAAAGAATATTTAATACATTTTTATAAGCTATTGATGAATAGCCTGAAGAATATCCATTGATAATAAAAAACAAAGGTTTATCTGATAAAAGCTTTATACAATCTTCAACCAAAGCCAGAAAATGTTCTTCAATTTTCCAAATCTCATTTTTTACACCATGCCCAAAAGCTGGTGGATCCATTATTATGGCATTATATTTATTTCCTCTTTTCAATTCTCTACCAACAAAAACTCTAACATCCTCTAGTATCCATCTTATAGGCTTATCTGAAAGAGATGATAATTCGGCATTTTCTCTAGCCCAAGTTATGGCTGATTTTGAACTATCCACATGTACGACATTTGCACCAGCTTGAGCACAAGCCAGAGAAGCCCCTCCTGTATATCCAAAAAGATTCAATACTTCTATTTTTTCATTATTATCTTTTATTATTTTTCTCATCCAATCCCAATTTGTAGATTGTTCAGGAAAAATACCAGTATGTTTGAAAGCTGTTGGTTTTATCCAAAATTTTAAACCAGAAAAATTTATCGGCCATTTATCCAAATTGCCACTTTTTATATTCCAATCACCACCCTGCTCTGTTCTAGTAAAAACAGCATTGGCTTTTTTCCATTCATTTTCAGACAACTTTTTTCTCCACAAAGATTGAGGATCTGGTCTAGAAAGTATTATAGAACCAAATCTTTCCAATTTTTCACCGTCACCAGAATCCAAAAGTTCATAATCCTCGGATGATTGAGTTATTGATATATCCAGCTTATTTATCATTTTATAAATGTAACAATCTTTTCTCCAGATTCCAAGCCTTCTACAATTTCTATTTTTCCATCATCACCTCGAACTCCAGTCTTTACATAAACTTCAGTATAATTACTATTACTTACTCCTTTTATAACCCTAACGTATTTTTTATTGTCTTTTTCCAAAACAGCTCTAAAAGGCACAGTAACTACGCCCTCTTTATTACTTGTAACTATATCTATATTTGCTGTCATACCAGATCGAATTCTTGAATCTTTATCGTCAAATTGAAGTGTAACTTTGTATGTAGGTATTCCTTCTACTATAGTCTCTGCAGGGTCTATACTTATTACATGAGCCTTAAATACTACAGAATTATCATAAGCATCTAGTGTTATTGTTGCAGGATTTGAAACAGATACTTTTGCAATATCTGATTCAGGAACATTAACCTCCACCTTAAATAGATCACTTATAACAACAGAGACAATCTGACCAGCCGAAACAAATTC
>CAYTNX010000009.1:0-11387 GCA_964439365.1 uncultured Candidatus Saccharibacteria bacterium
TCAAAGCTTATGATGCTGATATCATTTTTGCTCAAGATACAGTAAGTGTGGGCTTGCCATCGTTATTTGCCGCAAAGATTTTGGGAAAAAAGTTTTTTGTTCGTGTGCCTGGTGATTATGCTTGGGAACAGTCATCACAAAGATTTTCTGTGAAAGATGGTATAGATGAATTTCAAAATAAAAAATATGATTTTAGAATAGAATTTCTTAGAAAATTACAAAAAATAACAGTAAATGGAGCAAATAGAGTAATTACACCTAGCAATTATTTTAAAAAATTGGTTTCAAAATGGTTAAAGGAATCAGAAAAAGTTTCTTGTATATACAATGGAATTGATCTTTCTTTTTTGAATAATGATTCAAATAAAATACAGTCAAAGACTTTGATTTCTGCCGGCAGACTAGTTCCTTGGAAAGGTTTTAAAAATCTAATTCATATTCTAAAATCTTTGCCAGATTGGAAATTGAGTATAGCGGGTGATGGTCCAGAAAGAAAAGAATTGGAAGCTTTTGCAAAAAACGAAGGTGTTGCAAATAGAGTAGATTTTCTAGGTCAAATTAAAAGAGAGGATTTGTTTTCATTATTAACAAGTAGTGATACCTTTATTCTGAATACATCATTTGAAAGTTTTTCTTTTCAAGTGGTTGAAGCTATGGCTTCTGGCATTCCTCTAATAACTACAAATATAGGCAATCTTTCAGAGATTATTGATAATAATAAAAATGGTATATTGATAGAGCCAAATAATGAAAATCAGATGATGGAAGCCATAAATAAATTATCTACTGATTTAAATTTTAGAGATAATTTGATAAAAGAAGCAAAAATTAGATCTACTATTTTTTCTATAGAAAATACAATTAAGAATTTAATTGAATTGATAAATAAAGAAAATGTATAAAACAGATTATAAAGATTATTCTAAATATATAGCCATTATGATCTCTACAGATCGGCTGATTTTTAGCGAAAAAAGTGCTGTGAGGGCTAGAATGATGGAGCAGTCAAAAATGTATAAAGAATTACATATAATCGTCTTTTCAAAACAAAAACATAATATAGAAAAAATATCAGTTAATGGAACAATTTATTCTACAAATTCTTTTTCAAAAATTGGTTTTATATTTGATGCATATAAAATAGCAAAAAAAATAATAAAGAATATAAATAAAGAGATTCCAATATTGATAACATGTCAGGATATTTTTGCTACAGCTATAGTCGGAAGATTTTTATTGAGATTGAGAAAAGGTATTGAATTATTGTTGCAAATACACGGAGATATTTTTAGTGAAAATTTTGCCAAGCATTCTTTTTTAAATAAAATAATTATCTTTGGGTCTAGATTCACATTGCCTTATGCAGACAATATAAGAGTCGTTTCAAATAAAATAGCCGATTCTCTTGTAAAAAAGGGTATAGATAAAGATAAGATAATATTAAAACCTATTTATGTTGATACAGATTTTTTAAGAAATAGTATTCCAAAATTTGATTTGCATCAAAAATTCAATCAATTTTCAAAGATTATAATAATGGTTTCAAGATTAGAATCTGAAAAAAATATAGACGGTGCTTTAAGAGCTTTTGCTTTGGTATTGAATAAAATACCAAAAGCAGGACTTGTGATAGTCGGTTCTGGCGGGGAATTGGCCAAGCTCAAAAAACTTTCTTATAATCTCGGCATTCAAAATTCAGTTATTTTCGAAGGTTGGCAAACGGATTTGATTTCTTATTATAAGACATGTGATTTGTTATTGGTAACCTCATGGTATGAGGGATATGGTATGATTCTAAAAGAAGCTGAATCTGTAGGATGCAAAATAGTATCTACTGATGTCGGTATCGCTAGAGAAGTGAAAGCAGATATAGTGGATTGGAAATATGAAAGTATAGCAGAAAAGATTATAGAAAATATAAAATAATATGAGACTTTTGATTATTACACAGAAAATCGATAAGGATGATCCAATACTTGGTTTTTTTCATGGCTGGGTAAAAGCATTTTCAGAAAAGTTCAAATCAATAGTAGTAATATGTCTTGAAAGAAAAAATTTTGATTTGCCAGATAATGTAGCCGTTTTGTCTTTGGGAAAAGAAAAATGGAAAAGTAAAATAAAATATATTTTCTTATTATTTTATTTTTCTCTAAGATATTACAATCGTTATGATGCCGTCTTTGTGCATATGAATGAAGAATATCCTGTAATAGCTGGATGGTTGTGGAGATTAATGGGCAAAAAAGTATTTATGTGGAGAAATCATAATATAGGCAATACCATGACAGATATAGCTTCTATATTTTGTAACAATGTATTTTGCACATCAAAATATTCTTATACAGCCAAATACAAGAAAACTATACTTATGCCTATAGGTATAGATACCAATCTTTTTAAACAAAATAAAAATATAAATAAAATTCCAAAATCTATTTTATTTCTTAGTAGAATAGCACCCTCAAAGAATGTTAATGTTTTTATTGACGCTTTAATTATTTTAAAAAATAAGGGTATAGATTTTATCGCTTCTATTTATGGTGATGCTTTGCTAAAAGATTTTTCTTATTTAGAAAAACTGCATTCACAAATAAAAGATAATGGATTAGAAAAGATGGTCAAATTTTATGGTGGTATACCAAATTATAAAACACCAGAAATTTATAATTCTCATGAAATTTTTGTAAATTTAAGCTCAAGAGGAATGTATGATAAAACAATATTTGAATCAATGTTATGCGGATGTTTATTGCTCGCATCAAATGACAATTTGAAGGGGAATATAGATAATTCTCAGATCTTAGATAGTGTAAAAGTAGAAGAAGTCTCAGAAAAATTAGAGAAGATTTTGTCTTTATCTTCAGAAAAGAAAAATAGTTTAATTGATCAAAATATTCAATTTGCAAATACACAAAGCTTGGAAATTCTTTCAAATAAGCTTGTTTTATTGATTTAAATTAGATATTCTAAACTTCATGAGAACAATACCAAGTTTTTATTTTATTTTAAAAGAAAGATTAAAGAGAAGAAATTTTCTATATGAATTTTATTTTAAAAATAAGAAGACTATAGATATTGGTTGTGGGGGTGGAGAATTTTTACTTTATGATAAAAAAAATATACATGGAGTAGATCTAAATGATGTCGTTATTAAAAAACTAGCAGACAAGGGTTTTTTCGTTAGATTGGCTAGTGCAGATAAAATACCTTATTCTGATGGAGAATTTGATATGGCTCATTGTCATAATGTAATAGAACATCTTACTCCAAAAGTTGCTCATGGTATGTTGTTGGAGGCTTCAAGAGTTTTGAAGAAGGGCGGATTATTTGTTTTGAGTTCTGAGGTTGTTACAAAAAAATTCTGGGGTACATTTGGTCATACTAGACCTTATCCACCTGGTTCTATAAAGAAATTATTAAGAGAGGATAGTAGAGAAGAATTTGAGACAATAAAAACATTTGAATGGGTAAATGTATTTTATTTGGGAGATTATTATAAAAATAAAATATTGTATTTGATTTCTGCTTTTTTGGGATATTATACCCCTCTATTTAGAAGAGAATATTTTGTTGTACTTAGGAAAAAATAGATAATTTAAAATCTATAATGAAAATTTGTTATTTTGGAATATATAATTCAGATTTTGGCAGAAATAAAATCTATATTAAAGCTCTAAGAAAAGCTGGACATCAAGTTATTGAATGTCAGGATCATTCTCCTGGTTTTTTAAAATATTTGAATTTATATAAAAAACATAAAATCATAAAAAATGATTATGATGCAATGATAGTGGGATATCCTGGTCATATAGTAACACCTCTTGCAAAGTTGATTTCAAATAAAAAAGTTATTGTTGATGCTCTAGGTTCTATTTATGATGCCGAATTTAATTCTCATAATCCAAATCTTTTTCGTTTACTAAAAAGCCAAATAGCCGATTGGTTGATGTTTATTTTTGCCGATAAGATTTTATTAGAAAGTAATGAACAAAAAAAGTATTTCGAATATAGATTTGGTGATTCAAAAAAATATGAGATTTTGTATACAGGTGTAGATGAGGATGTATTCAAATATGAATATAAAAAAGAATTTTCTGAAAAATTTATTGTATTATTTAGGGGCAAATTGACTCCAGAATCTGGAATTCAATACATATTAGACTGTGCTAGGATTTTAAAAAATAATAATAAAATTAAATTTAAAATTATTGGATCTGGATATTTATTAGAAAAATCTTTGGATTTTATAAAGAATAATAAATTAGAAAATGTTGAGCTTGTATCAGAATATTTGAGTGAGGATCAATTGATAAAAAATATAAAAGAATCAGATTTGGCTTTGGGTCAATTTGAAAATAATTTGAGATTAAATAGGACATTACCTCACAAAGCATTCGAGGCTTTTGCTTCCGGTATACCTTATCTTACGGGGGATGCTCTAGCTATTAGAGAGATAACAGAAAACAATAAAAATGCTTTTTGGGTTTCTATTGCAAATCCATTGGAAATGGCAAAATTGATAGAGAATCTTTCTACAAATAAAGATTTATTAAATTATGTTTCTATCAATGCCAGAAAGCTTTATGATGATAAATTCTCATTTAATCGTATAGTGGAGTCATTATCCAAAATAATGCTATAATGTCGCGATGGAAAAGATAAGGAATATGTCACTTGCTTTGTGGGGAGAAAGACATAAATTGCTCAGATTTCTATTTTCTGGGGGTATTTCAGCTGGTGTAAACTTATTTTTCTTACATATTTTTACTGAATATTTTGGTTTCTATTATCTTTGGTCTGTTGTTTTGGCTTTTATTATTGCTGTATGTGTCAGTTTTATTATGCAGAAATTCTGGACATTTCGAGACAAATCAAAAGAAGATATACACAAACAGGTTAGTATATATGTCACAGCTGCCATTATAAATACTATAATAAATACAGGATTGGTTTATCTTTTGGTTGAATATGTGAATGTTCATTATTTACTTAGCCAAATAATATCTAGTGGTTTGATAGCTTTTGAAAGTTTCTTTGTATACAAATATTTTATTTTCAGCGAAAATAAAATTATACAATGAAAAAGAATATTACCGTTTTATTTTTAATAATATTATTTTTTGTAATTAGATTACCAGGAATCTCTCTTCCTTATCATCAGGATGAATTCAAATTGGCAATGGCTTTGCAAAAGGGTGGTTCGGAGATGTGGAATTATTTATTTTTTCATCCACCCCTAGAAGGACTTTCTTTGTATTTTGATAATTTAGTATTTGGAAATGAATATCTTAGATTATTACCATTATTGATTTCAGTATTTTCTGCTATTTTTATTTTTGTTTATGTAAAAAAGTATTTTAATAAAAGAACTGCTTATATTTCTCTGGCTTTCTTTTCTCTATGCTTCTATAGTGTATGGTCTTCTCTTATGGTCGATGTTGACGGTGCGATAATGCCTTTCTTTTTTATTTTATCTATTTGGTCTTATGATGCTTGGAAAGGGGCAGAAAAAGCAAATAAAATTAAGTATTTATCTTTATTACTATTATTTTTACTATTAGGATTTTTGGTCAAATTGTCATTTATTTTGGTGGTTGGTACTTTAATTTTTGATTTTATATTGGATAACAGAAAAAATATAACAAAGAAGCAAGTCTTATATGTTGTGTATGGTTTATTTGGATTTTTATTTATTTCAGCTCTTATATCCATAATAGCTCATTATGTTTTTGCTTTTAATATAAATAATGTTTTATCTCATGCTATTTCTTTTGCACATATTTTTGGTAGAAATTGGACTCAAATAATAATACAGGGGATTAAGGCTGTTTATTATCTTTCTCCTTTATCTTTTGTCATTCTTTTGTTTATTAATAAAGATATTTTGAAAAAGACAAAAGTATTTTCAATCTATTTGATTTTTGGATTTATTTTTTATTTTATTTTATTCGATTTTTCTAAGGGCGCTCTAGATAAATACTTAATGTTTTCTGTTTTACCAATAATTATCATAGTTTCTTCAATACTCGATAATGTTTTTTCAGATATAAGAATTAAAAATAAGGGTTATGTATTCACATCTATAATTATTGGTTTATTTATTTCTACTATTTTATTTTATTTAAATTTTATAAATCCAGAAGTTGTAGCTTTGTATCCAAAAGAAGAATGGTTTGGTAGAGCCATGCATTTTAGATGGAATATGTTAAATCCTTTCAATGGCGGTTCTGGACCTGAGGGATTTTATGTTTCATTTTTGTTTATTATCATGTCTTTCATTGTTTCGGGGGTTTTGGCTATTTTTGCTTTTTTCAAAAAGAATTTTAGAGCATCTGCATCTATTATTATAATAATGATAAGTATTATTTATAATTTGGTTTTTATTGAAGAGCTTATTTGGGGCAAAATAAATGGCAATGTTTCTTCTGTTACAGAAAGCGCTATTTCTTTTATAAAAAATATACCTCAAATTAAAGGTGTCATAACTTATAATGACACTGGGGCTTATAGACTTTCTCAGATTGGAAAGTATTCAGGTAGATTTTATGCTTCGCCACAATTTGAAGAAAGTCACAAACAGAGATTTGCAGAACATACAGACAATAATGGTGGTTATTTTTTGATAGTTGATATACCTCATATAAATCAGAATAGTTTTTATGGAGATTATTTTTCTAAATGTTTAAATATTTTCAAAGATTCAGATAGAAAAATAGAAGCAAAGGTTTTCAGTTGTAAATAAATCTTTTTTGAGGCATATTTAAGCATATATGAATCACGACAAAATCATTGAATATTTTGATAAGATAGCTCCTGAAAGAGCAAAATGGATAAAAAGAAGTAAATTTTATTACAATTATCTAAATAATTTTATTGATTTTTTATTACCAAAAAATAAAGAAGTTTTTCGTATAGAAGTTGGAGATAGTAAATTTTGGAAAATAAAAGATAATACCAAGAAATATGATTATGTTGTTATTACTGATGTTCTTGGTTATGTAGAGGATATACAAATTTTCTTCAATGATATAAGTAAGATATTAAAACCAAATGGTCGAATCGTAATAACTCAATACAATGCCTTATGGGAGCCTATTTTGCGTATAGCTTCAAAAATAGGCCTTCGTATGCCTTCTATTGAGCAAAACTGGCTATCTATGAATGATTTGAAGAATCTGGCTTATTTGGCAGATTTTGAAATTGTAAAATCTGGTACAAAAATGCTTATGCCCAAATATATTCCATTGATTTCTGCTTTTTTAAATAAAATTTTGGCAAATATCTATCCATTTACAAAATTTGGATTATTTCATTATATTGTCGTTAGAAAATCAAATGTAATTCTAGCTGATAATCCCTCAATTTCTATTATTGTTCCAGCTAGAAATGAAGCGGGGACAATAGAAAAAATAGCAAAGGATTTACCAGCTCTGGGCAATTTTACAGAAATTATTTTTATAGAAGGAAATTCTACTGATAATACTTATGATGAAATAGTGAGAGTTGTAAAAAAATATTCTGAAAATTCTACAAAAGATAATCATACAAAGAAAATATTTAAATATGGTAAACAAGATGGAAAGGGTAAAGGTGATGCTGTAAGAAAAGGTTTTGAAATGGCTACAGGGGATATATTGACGATTTTTGATGCTGATATGACTGTACCAGCAAATGAAATGAAAAAGTTTTATGAAGCTATTTCAAGCAATAAAGCCGATTTTATAAATGGTTCTCGTCTGGTTTATCCATTGGAAAAGGATTCTATGAGAGTTCTAAATTTCTTTGCCAATAAATTTTTCAGTTTTGCTTTTAGTGCTATTTTGGGGCAACAATTGAAAGATACACTATGTGGTACAAAAGTTATTTGGAATAAAGATTATCAAGATTTAAAAAATAATAGAAAGTTTTTTGGAGACTTTGATCCTTTTGGAGATTTTGATTTGCTTTTTGGCGCAGCAAAACTAAATTTGAAAATAATTGATTTGCCTATACATTACAAGGAAAGAGTTTATGGAGAAACAAATATTAGAAGATGGAGTCATGGATGGTTACTTCTAAAAATGACAATTTTCGTAGCCAAAAAGATGAAGATGATTTAATAAATTAAAATTTTATTTGCTGAAATATTCTTTTAATATTACCCAAATACCCAAAACACCATCTCTGTATTTTATTTTCTTACCTTCACTTACTGTTCTCGGTTTATGAGAAATAGGAACTTCTATTATTTTGTATCCTCTTTTTGCTAATCTTGCTGAAAAGATAAGTTCAGAATCAAATCCACCAGAGACAAAAAAATCAGCTGTTTCTTTTGGAAATAGTTTATAACAAGTCCACAAATCAGTTAATTTTGTTTTGTAGAGAAAATTGAATTGTTTGGTAATAAACCATACCCCCAATCTCGGTATGTACATTCCTTTTCTTTTTATTTTATAAATATTTCTTGAGCCGTATATAACCTGAGCGTCATTATTTTCTAATGCTTCAATAAGAGAAGGTATTTCATCTGGATTGTATTCTAAATCAGCATCTTGAATTATAAGATAATCTCCAGAAGAATTTTCTATGGCTGTCTTTACAGCGCTTCCTTTTCCTTTATTTTTTTCATGAAAGATAACTTTGTATTTATCTTTATATTTATTTAGTATTTCTCTTGTGCCATCTTTTGATCCATCATCCACAATAATGATTTCCTTTTGCCAATTAGGTATTTCAATAGATTCTATTTTGGATAATAGTTTTTCTATGGTATTAATTTCATTGTAACAGGGGATTATGACAGATAAAACTTTCATCGTATAATTGAAACATGCTAAACAATAAAAGTAAAATTTATCTTTGGGCTACAATAATTTCATTGTTTTTTATTTGTTTCTTATCAATAAGGTTTTTTCAGCCTATAGTGGATGGCGATGGTCCTACTTATGTGGAGGCTATAAATGTATTGAAGGGAAATCCTTTGCCTCTAAATTTTGTACCAAATAGAATTCTGACTACTTTTGCTAGTTTACAATCCGTGATAATTCTAGGAAACATATTTGGTAGTGTAGAGGCTGGATGGATCACTATGAATATATTATTTTTCTTCATTATCAATCTTATTTTTTATAAGTTGATTTTCGAGATTTTCAAAGATGAAAAAGTAGCTTTCATTTCAACTCTCTTTTTGGCTTCAAATTATGCAATGATTTCATTCGGTTTAGATTATTGGATGGATATTGGGGGTTGGACATTTTATCTATTATCTATTTATTTCAGCTTAAAATACGTTCAGACGCAAGATAAAAACAATTTGCTATACTCATCATTCTCTATTGGTATAGGCGCTTTATTCAAAGAATATGCCTTTTTAGCTATTATACCTATAGCATTCATTATTATTTATGATAATTGGCCAAAGGTATTGAAAATAGTAAAGGACGCTACAGTTCCTGCTCTTATTTCTCTGATACCTATTTTTGCTATTTATATATATGTATTTAATAGATTTAATTATACTTATATAAAATGGCTATCAGTAAATGGTGTTCATTATATTTACAATTCTAGAATTATTGAATATATAAAAAGCTTCGGTTCTCTGTACAATTTCCTAGCTTTTATTGTATTGATCGGACTGTATTGTTTTATCTTTCAAAAGAAAAATAATTTTACTTTCGAAAAAAGAACAAATGTTTTCTTCGTATCTATAATATTTTCTGTATTGCCAGTATTTATTTGGCCGGCTATTACTCAAAGAATTTTATTTATTACTGTTCCTGCTATGACTATTTTTGCTTCTTTTGCTATTAAGAAATATGAAAAATATTATATTGTATTTTATATTTTACTTGCGCTTTATATTTTCATGAATTTTTTGATGGATTCATATGTATTACCAAATTTTAATTTACCTTTCTAAAATGAAAAGAATTATAGAAAAATTACTGTTTACTTCTATTATGATTGTAGCCATTTTCTTTTCAACTTTTCATTTGAAAGAAAGTCCTTCTGTTTGGTATGACGAGGGTATATATTATCAAACTGCTGTAAATATGGCTTCTGGCTATGGTATGAATTTTCAATTGGCTCCAAACTATATAGAGCATTTTCCAAAATTTACTGTTAGTTATCCTCTTATTTATCCTTTATCATTATTATTTAAAATTTTTGGTCAGAGCGTATCTATAGCTAGGGGTTTTATGGCTTTTCTTATTTTGATTTTGTCTGCATCTTCTTATTTTCTTATTAGAAAAAGATATGGTATCAAAAATGCTTTGGCTTCTCTTGCTTTACTTGTGACTTTTCCTCCTTTGTATGGAAATGGAAAAAGCGTTTTGGGTGAAATACCAGCTTTGATTTTTTTAGTATTATCTCTTTATGTTTTATCTAAAATATTTGAAAACAATTTTCATTCTAAAAGTAGATTGATATTGTCGGGATTACTTATAGGTTTATGTGCTTCTACCAAACCTCTATTCCTCGTGTTTTTGCCGGCTGTTTTGATTGGTTTATTTATATATTGGTATAAAAAAAGAATTTCTTTTATTGAGATTGTTTATATAGGTATAGGTGTTTTATTGCCAATACTTGTTTGGTTTTTGGTTCAATTTATTATCGGATCTGATAATTATTCTATATCAACAATTCTTACTTTTTATGCCAATCCGTATGGATCAAGTAGCTTAATCTCAATTGTCTTAGATAATATCAAAAATTTCTTTACCGAAGCTGGACCTATTTATTTGCTTATAATGATGTTCTTCTGGCTATGGGCTTTTATAAAGAGAATTAGAAATAAAATTGAAATATCTATAGAAGAAATAATTGCTTTTGTTTTTTCTGTATTAGTTTCTTTGGCATATCTTAGAATAGTGGGTTGGCATAGATACATATTTCCAGCTCAAATAATCTCTATGATTTATTTTGTACCTTCATTGAGTATTGTTTTTGATATAAAATTTGTACCAAATTTCTTGAAAAGATTTGCCATTTATTTCGTGACCTTCTTGCTTATTTCTTGGGGTATTTATGGAACTCTATTTCATTCTTGGGTAGCTGATTTTTATTCAAGCAAAAAGACAGCTTTTTGGGAACAGTATTTTGAAAAGATGCCTGATAATAAAACATATTTCTTCTACAATACTCCAGAGGTAGCTATATTTTCTCCAACTAGAAATTATTATCAATATTTATATTTTTCTGAGAATAGCGGTCCTTATGGTAAGGAATGGCTGAGTAAAATAGAAAATGGTGAAGTAGATCAAGTTTTTGTTAGAACAGATAATTTTAATTCTGATAAAAATTTTTTTACAAAAAATTATCACTCAGTTTTAGAAGCTTATAAATATACTATATTAGAGAAAAATAAATAATTTTTCTGTCTCTAATTCTTCTTAGCGACTATA
>CAYTNX010000010.1:0-8679 GCA_964439365.1 uncultured Candidatus Saccharibacteria bacterium
AGTGGTGCTCTCAATTGATGGCTGGCAAAAGAAACGAATTCTGATTTTTGTTTATCAAGATCCAATAATCTAGTATTAGCAACCTTCAATTCCGCCGCCAATTTCTCAATTTTTTCTCGTTGGGAGACTTCTCTGTAAACTCCTTTTATCAAGAAAAAACTAAAACAAGCTACAATTATTAATACTATAGTTTTTAAAAATAATTCTACAATAGACTGAACAAAAAATAACTCGATCAGAAGCGACACTATTATCACTATACTTATAATCTCAGTCAAAATTATTTTTACCTGAAATAATTGATATTTTAATATAGCTATAAAAAGAGATGTAACTAATATTAAAGCAAAAATAGGGCCTAACCATGTATACTGAAATATATTAAAAAAAGGAAAAATCAAATCTGGTATTATCGCGAGAGTTGAAGAAACAAGATAGCCAATTAACACATATTCTATTTGCTTTTTCTGTACTACATCACTGACTCTTTTAAATTGCTTCAATAAAAAGAAAAAACCTATAAAAAAATATATAACCAAAACCGAAGAATAATAAATATATGCATTTCCTATTCTATAGGTAAAACCACTAGTGTGCCCTATAACAGTATCTGTAAGAAATATTAAATATATTAAAGAAACCAAAAATATACTTGATATTACTATAACCAACTTACTTTCTTTTAATTTGTTTGGAAAATTAAGAGAGAAAAAAAGAAAGAAAAAAGAAATTAATAAAGCTGAAGAATGAGTTATAGAAATCCAACTAATCAATTGTCTATAATCCTGAGAATAAAAACCTATTATAGCAATACTCCATATAATTAAAGTAAGAGTAATACAACCAAAAATAATATCGGAGGTGGATTTAATTCCTCGAGAGACAACAACTAATCCTAGTATTATATCTGCAACTGCAACAACTGATAAAATTGGTATTATAAGATCAATCATGTGCAATGTAACTAGATTTTTCTAAAAAAATTTAAAAATATCACTATTAAATTATACCTAAAAAAGAAAGTGTTGTCATCGTACTTCTTAAACAAGAATTTATTATTCAATATGTCGTGAGTAAATGAATATAATTTATCAACAAAGAAATAGACGGGAATAACTGGGTCATCCGGTTGGTTAAAATAGTTAAATAAAACTCCATCTCTAGGATATGTCTGCTTATATTCTTTTATGTAAGATATAGGAATTTTAGTCTTACTTAATTTATTATCAAGACTCTTTTTTATAAATGCATATCCAGCCAAATAACTGTTTTCAATAGCAAACTGAGCGATTGAATCGAATAACAACAATCTAACTAAACCTCTTGGTAAAAAAAAGGATTTTTTACGATCTGGAGGTATTATTATAAATCTACCAATTTCAAACATTTTATTCTTTGGTATCGAAATCAAATCATTAGGAGTAGTAAAAGAAAAATCTTTTTCTGTGGGTAATATATCTGAAAAAATTAACCTAGCACAACCTATAATCTTATCAAAACCATTACCTATTATTCTAACCATAAAATATCTAGTGGAAGAATCTTCATCATACTCATCTACCTCCAACATATTTTTATAATTATCAGGGTTTATATATTTTTTTTGTGAATAAACTCTAAATCTTAAATTAAAAACTTCTTCTTTTTCTTTTAACGAATCGCATTCCCCAAATAAAATTGTTAGTCTTTTATGAAAAAAACCTAATTTTAGAGATCTATATACCTTCATGTTATTTATTGGCAAAATTAAGTATAGATTGATTGTTATATAAAATAATATCAGGTGAAATATTTTTAAAACCAACCTCTCTTAAATAAATCTGTTGTTCTTCTTTATTATAAAAATCATACCCTCCATCATTATTTTCTTTATTTATTAAGAAATTATAATAAATTATTTTTATTGTAGGAATAATTAATTTTACAACATTAACCAAAGTAAGAAATACCCCCCTTGAAGAAACTGAATTTTTTATATGATTAAAATACAACTTAACTGGATTAAAATTAGTAGATATATTTGAAATAATAACCTTTCCCCCGGGTTTAACCACCCTAAAAATTTCTTTATATATATCTAATCTATGATTACGAGGAATTGTGTACAAAACATTATTAGATACAATCTTATCAAAACTATTATCTTCAAAGGGTAATTTTGATCTTATATCATGGAAAATAATATTCGAATTCTTACTTTTATTTCTGTGTATTTCTATGCCCTCCAAAGAATAATCTAGACCAGTTACTTTTGCACCCAAATTCTCTATTCTTACCGACAGATTACCAGTACCAGAACCCAAATCTAATACGTTATCACCGACTTTTATACTAGAGTAATTACATATATCATCTAATAATTTTTGATAAGGTATTAACAAATTCAAATAATCATAATATATGAAGTATTTTTTCCAAAAATTAGACGACAACATCACATTATTATACACTAAATATGAAAAATTATTATTAATACATAGTAAATACAAATGTCCTCAATAATTTTATTATCTGGAATACTTAATATTTTTATAGGTCTTGTTGTTTGGTTGAGGGATCCGCAAAAGAAATTGAATTTCGGTTTTGCCATCTTTAGTTGGGCTACTGCACTTTCAATATCTGTTGATTATCTTTTTAGATTTATTCCGACTCTATTTGTATTAAGAAGTAGTTATGCTGCCGCTGCTTTGGTGCCTTTATCTGCTCTAGTTTGGATCATAGAAATATGTCAGATCAATTTTAGAAGTTTACAGTTGTGGAAAAAGATAATAATAATTTTACCGACACCAATATTTGCGATACTTCCTTTTATAGATGGGCTAGTAATAAAAAAGATAAATTATCTCACCGTTCTTGGTTATAAAGGTGAGCTCGGCCCCCTTTTCTTACTTTATAGTCTATATTTTGTGCTTTACGAGACTTCTTTTATATATTTACTCTATAGAAACCAAAGAAAAGCTCAGGGTGCATTAAAATTGCAATCAAGATTTATTCTATTCGGTATTTCTTCTTATGGTATTGTCGCTGTAACATTCAGTCTGATTTTACCAAACTATTTTGGTATTTTTGATTTTACATTATTAGATGCTCCAAGTTTAATATTATTCGTAGGCTTTACAGGTTATGCAATATTAAGATTACATTTGTTTAATATCAAAATACTTTCTACAGAATTATTGGTTTTTACTCTTACGACTTTTATTTTTTTCTACATTTTTATTATAGATAATAAACCAAATAAAATAATTGGATTATTAATGATGCTGTTGGTATTCATAACAGATATATTCATAATCAAAAATTTACTTACAATAATAAAACAGAAAATCGATATAGAAAATCTGGTATCCTCCCTCCAAACCCTCAACCTCACTCTCGAAGACAAGGTCAATGAGCAAACCCAAGAAATAAGAAGAGCTTATGACTTGGAGAAATTTGCAAGGAGAGAATTGGAAAAGCTCAATGACACCAAAGACCAATTCATAATGATAACTCAACACAATATAAGAACACCTATTTTAAATATAGATTCAAATATAAATGCAGCGGTTGGTATTTTGAATGCAGAATCAGCTTTTCTATCAGATATAGTATTTGAAAATATCAGAACAAAAATATATAACTTTTTAAATAATGCTTCAGAATCGGTCTTTAGAGTAAAGTCCATAATTGATGATTTTTTGAATATAACTTCAATAAAATCTAATTCACAAATACTAAAAATATCTGAAATTAATATTTATAAAATAATAGAAAAAGCCATAAATGAACTGAGTGTAAATATTGAAAAAATGAATATAAATGTAATATTCAAAAATAATAATGATGCCATTTATGCAAAAATAGATTCAAATAAAATCTATGAGGTAATGATTATAATTATAGAAAATGCCATAAAATATAATATGCCTGGAGGAAATATAAAAATAGAATGCATGAAAGATAATGAAATAATACAAATCGATATAAGCAATACTGGCGTAGGAATGAGTAAAGAAGATAAAGAAAATATTTTTAATAAAGTATTTTATAGAAGCAAAAAAGCCAAAATGACTCACCCTGTAGGGATGGGTGTGGGACTTTCAGTGGCCAAGGCCATAATAAAAGCACATCATGGTGATATAGAAATAGATTCTGAAGGAGAAAATAAAGGAGCAAAGGTATCAATAAAATTACCCATCAATATATCAAAAGTTTTTTAAAAATAAATCAAAAAAAATTTAATAATATATAAGAGTATATTAAATAATATTCAATATGATTAATCTGTACTTTATAACACTATGGTGGTATAAATAATATGGTCATTGCACCAAAAACTCATATAATTGGAGGTTAATGTGAGTAATAGAAAAAAACTCAGCGAAAAGGAAATCAAGGAGGCCTTGGAAGCCGCAAGGCGTCTCGATAACTTGAGCATGAGACGGGTCCTGAGAAGGATTAATACCGTGCTCGGATTGTATTCAAATCCGGCGGTCGAAATCTATTCGACCAATGGTCATACACCTCAAGCCATTGAACCCTACAAGTACAAGGTCTTCATCATGTCCCGTAGGGCCGGAAACAGGGCTGTGGGCTTTGTGATTTTTACGACAAGGAATGGTGGTGTGATCCTGGAAATGCCCGAAGAAAAAGATCTGGCAAAAAAAGCCAATGATCTCATCCAACAAAATGTGGAGCCTTGGGTGGGTACTGAGATCGGCTCCGACTGAGACATCTTTCATCAAATAATAAACACGAGCATCTCGCGAAATTTTGTGAGATGCTTTTTTTATAAATTAAAACTCCTCATACAAAGCTTCTATTCTTCTGTGAAAAACTTTTGTTAAATCGACACTTGATATATCTCTTTCATAATCTATAGGTCTACCAATATTTACAATTAATCCCCTTCTCAAAAATTTTCTTTTAGTAAATTTCATAGAAACAGGCAAAACATCTGCACCAGTCTTTTGAGTCAAAACAGAAGCGCCCAATTTGAATTGGCCTATTTTTTGCCCCTTAACAATACCTCCTTCTGGATACATAACCACATTACCTCCATTTTTTATTATTTCCTGAGCTTCTTTCAAATTTTTATCAATACCCCTACCCTCAACGATTACAAATACGCCGAAAATAAAATAAATAAGATCTATAATTCCTAAAAAAGATAAAATATTTAAAAATAAAGAATTGAATTTTCTTACCGCCATAAATCTCAATGGGAGATTTGGAGTAAAAAATCCAAGAGCCACACGGAAAACGAAACTATCATAAGAAGATATATGATTTGAGATAAGAATAAAAGGAGATGATATTTTATCTAGATTTTCTCTGCCTTTTATTTTTAAATTGAAAAAAGTATTAAAAATAATATAAAAAATAGGCCAGGAGATAAATTGAGTAATCCTGGCAAAATATTTTCGAACATTATAATAAACATCCGAATTTAATCTTCTTTCTTTGTTTATATCAATGATCTGACTACTCTGAGCTAATCGCAAAGCCATGCATTAAATTATAAACTAAACTGGCCATTTTTCAATCATCAGCAAATCCTTGGCCTTATCTTTGCCTTTTATAGGCATATCTGCCCATATTTCTTCGGTAACAAAAGGAATAAAAGGATGCAAACAAATCAAAATCTCTTTCAATATTCTCAACAGTAAATTCTTTCTAGAATCTTTTTGAACCTGAGAACCATTAGAAATAATATCTTTACTTTCTTCGAGTATTTTGTCGGCAAAAGTATGCCATACATAATGATATAGTTTTTCTGCAGCCAAATAGAAACGGAAATTGTCCATATCGCTTGTTATGTCTTTGCAAATCATAGACCAATTTTCGATAATTTCTTTATCATTATTTTCATAATTTTTGAAATTATCATCACGGATAACACCTTCAGTACTACTCAAAACAAATCTTGTAATATTCCAGATTTTATTTGCAAAATTTTTGTAAGCTCTTATTTTGTCTTCTGAAAGAGCCAAAGAAGTACCCGGAGTATTTCCTACTATAATACCCATTCTAAAAGCATCTGTACCGTATTTTTCTGTAAGATCTAGAGGGTTTATAACATTACCCTTACTCTTACTCATTTTTTTACCCTTAGCATCCAAAACTAGTCCGTGTAAATACACAGTTTTGAAAGGTACTTCTCCTGTAATATAAATTCCAAGCATTATCATTCTAGAAACCCAGAAAAATATTATTTCTCCGGCTGTTTCCATAACATCAGTACTATAATAATCTTTGAAATCCTTACCATTAGGATAACCTAAAGTTGCAAATGGCCATTGTCCAGAAGAAAACCAAGTATCAAAAGTATCATTATCTTTTTTCAAATCACCATTACATTTTTTACATTTTGTTTCTTTATCCTCCAAATCTACAATACCGATATCACATTTATCACAAATTTTTGCAGGTATAGGTATACCCCAAACAATTTGTCTGGAAATATTCCAATCTATAATATTATTTAGCCAATGAGTTGTAATTTTTTCGTATTGATCTGGTATATATTTTATTTCGCCTGATTTTATTTTTTCTAAAGCTTTTTCTGCCAAAGGCTTCATTCTAACAAACCATTGATTCTTGATTTGAGGTTCTATGGTTGTGCCACATTTATAACAAGTCTTTATATTATGTTTATAATTTTCATCTATTTTTTCAACCAATCCTTTTGATTTTAATTTTTCAATAATTAAAGGTCTGGCCTTATTTATACTCATACCTGCAAATTCTCCAGCAACTGGCAAAAGCTTTCCCCTTTCATCTATTATTTGTTCTTTTGGAAGATTATGTCTTTCAGCTATTTCAAAATCCACTGGATCATGCCAAGGAGTAATAGTCATAACCCCAGTACCAAAACTCATATCTATAGCTTTATCTTTTATTAAAGTTGCGGTTATTTTGCCATTTATCCATTCCAAATCAAAAGTCTGGCCATGTTTGTAGGCTTCATATCTTTTATCATCTGGATGAACAACTACATATTTATCACCAAATTTTGTTTCTGGTCTTGAAGTACTTATTGTAAATGGTCCGTATTTGAGATAATAAAAAGGTTCTATTTTTTCTTCATCTTTTATTTCCAAATCAGAAAAAGAAGTTTGATGTTTTGGACACCAGCTTATAATACGTTTTCCTCTGTATAGAAGATTATCATCAGAAAGTTTTTTGAAAGTGCCATATACAGTTTTTACAATATCATCATCAAGTGTAAATTTTAATCTTGACCAATCACAAGAAGCTCCAATGCTTCTGATTTGAGATTTTATTTTTGAAGAATTATCTAATGTAAATTTCATTATTTCTTCATAAAGTTTTTTGGGTTCTATATCAAATCTAGATCTTCCCTCTTTTTCTAATTGTTTTTCATATACAACTTGAGTTTCAAATCCAGCATGATCCAAACCAGGTAGCCATAATGCTCTAAAACCCTTTAACCTTTGGTACCTAACCATAATATCTTCGATAGTCATAACCAATCCATGACCAGCATGAAGTGAACCGTTAGCATTTGTAGGTGGCATTATAATAGAAAAAGTCTTAGCGTCTTTTTGCTTTGTATTATCTGGATTAAAATAACCGCTATCCTCCCATTTTTTGTATATATTGGCCTCTGTTGCCTTTGCATCATAAGGCTTTAGAAATTTCTCATTCATTGCAATAAGATAATATCAGAAAATACTATATAAAACCAGATAATATAATTATTTTTAATATACAGAAAAAGAACCCTTTATGGGGGGTTCTTTTTGATTTAAAATACTAAAAATGAAAAGGAATCAGCTTGAGATGGCACCGAGGCGTCTCAAGTAATCCACACAAGCACCGAAGAGCTGCCCGTCGTGATGCAGGTAAATCCAATCCGATTCACCAGAGTAGCCCTGTGGTGCCTTGCCAACAGTCACCTCAAAAGTACCCGGGGGTACTTTTGCCTGCTTTTTTGCGGCAACTGATCTAGACAACATTGGAACCATGTCTAATGGATTATCAATTGTTAATTTCACTTGGGTTCTATCCTCCGATAATATTTATATCATCATTATTTTTTATAATCAAATCTTATGGTATAAAAAATAGGCAATAAAAAAGAACCCTTGAGAATATTATTCTAGTAGTTTGATAAAAATAAAATTGACAATATATATAATAAATTGTATCTTAAAAATAGACTCGAACGAAAGGAGAAAATGGATATCTCACCATACATAGGCATAACAGACTTCACAAGTTTTGAACAAGTTCAAAGAATGCTCAATGTATTCAATGAACACAAATCGAAAGGATCACAGAGACTTTTGCATGTCGGTGTCATGATGAGTTTCAAGACATTGAATGGACTTGAGACGGTTTGGTCAAAGGTGTTCCCCCAAAAAGAAGATATCGCTGATATCTTCGGTTCAGATGACGTCTACAACTGCATTCATTATGCAGATTACGAATATCGTTCTGGATTTTCCAGAGAACTATCTAGGGCTATTTACTTTGGTGGTACTGGTATTCGAGCCCTACAGCTCGATATGACATGGCCAGACCCCGGTCAAATTGCACATGGAGTTCACACTTCACGCAAAAACGTCGAAGTGATACTTCAAATCGGCAAAAGGGCCTTTGAAGAGGCTGGTGAAAATCCAGACGAGATTGTTGGCAGACTTGAAGATTACGATGGAGTAATCCATAGGG